>DAOSOK010000057.1 GCA_035373905.1 Candidatus Ozemobacteraceae bacterium
CGGTTCTGTCATTTCCCCAATTTGAATTCGGGGGACGTGATATCGAACTCTTTGATTTCCTGGCAGAATACGTGTATCGAACACCAACAGTGGGCAGCTCGTGAACCAGGCAATTGAATATCACGTCCCCGGAATTACCCGTCCCCGGAATTACCGGAATTACGGAATTATCGTCGTGGCATCGCGGGTGACGTAGGGGTGGTTTGCGAACCGCCCATTAGGGGATCAATCGATTCGCTTCAAAATGCTCCCCGGGAAATAATAGGAGAGGATGCGGTCGAACGTATGCCCGCGTTTCGCCATTCCTTGGGCGCCTGTCTGGCACATGCCAACGCCGTGTCCGAAACCGCCGCCGATGAGGGTTGCGCCTGTAATGAAGCCGGCAGCATCACGCGCCCAGTCGGCGATGAAGCAGGAGCTCTTCAGACCGCCGAAAAGTTTGCGGATGTTGAGTTCCTTCATGACCGTCTTCGAACCTCGTTCTCCGACGAAGGTCAATCGATATATCCGGCCTGAAACGCCGCGCGCGATGTCGGTGACGGATTTGATACGGCCGATTCCGAGACTGTTCACGATCGTATTCCAGTCGGATGCGGTGAACGTCTTTTTCCAGCGGAAATTACTTCCGCCTTCGACGGAAGGGTCGCTGCACCAGGCCGTGCGCGGATTCGTCAGAAAGTCGGTAATCTGCTTTTCTTCGGAAAGATCGAGGGCTGGAGGATTGTCGATATCCCAAACGCCGCGCAGAATGGGATTGGGTTCGGTGGTCCAGACGTAATGATTGGATTCGCCATGGCCGCCGCAATTGGCCGCATACACTGCATCGATGAGGCCGCCGGACGGGGCCGTGAGGACATACCCGCGGGTGGGGGCGATTTTCTGTGCAACGGCGATCGACATGGCCGACTCGCCGGAAAACACCTGGCAGTGCTGTTCTGAACAGGTGTCGAAGCCTTCCCCGATATGCCGCGTGCCGATCTTGGCGAGAATCTCTCCGCGGGCGGCGCAGGCCTGGGCTTGAAGCGCGCCGATCGCCGCATTGCCTGAGATCTCCGAAGGCACGACACCTGCCAGAACCGTTTCCAGAGGAGTATTCAAAACGGCGTCGATAGCATCCTCGGCACCCCAGCGGAACGTCATCTTGCCCCGGTAGGTGCGATCCGCGAACCCGTGCCAAGGATACCCGACGGCGTATTCAACTTTCTTCAGAAGCATCGTCTGCTCGGGAACGAGATACAGTTCGCGTCCCTCGGCGACCGTTGCACCATTGACGACAAGCGCAAGGCGTCCTTGGGAACGGCTGACGACTTCCACGTAAATCCAGCTTGATTTTCCCTGCGCGGCGAGCCTGTCGACGAGGGCCTGAGCTTCTGACTGGGTGTTGTAAACCCCGACCTCGACCATGCCGAGACGCCCGTCGTGAATGACCGATTTTCCGTCTGCGGTCAGTAGAGGCCTTCCGATCGTAAGTATCCTGGCGGGGAACCCCAGCGCCTTCCACTCGGATTCGAGACGTGAGAGCTTCTCGGTTTCGACGGCCCGTGCTGACGCGGTCATCACGTGATACCGCTTGACGGCCGCTTTTTCGAGAACGCCGGAAACTTTTGCGACATCGGCGCCGCTGATCCGTCCGTTTTTGCCGTTCATATCCCAGACGAGGCCGGAATCGGCGGTGAACTCGATGGTCGTCGCATACTGGGCGACCTTGATATTGATCAAACGCTCGGCTGATGCAGATCCGACAAAAACACTCAAGACACAGAAAAGTGCGATCGAAAAATACCTTGCGATATATGAACGGAAGCTGGCTGAACGAACGTTCATGAACGGCTCCTTCCCGAGAGTGCGGGTAGAACGAAATCGATTCAGGGGGGTACCCCTCTGGTGATGATATGAATTAAGTTTACTGAAAATATTCCCATCCGTAAACCCCTCCTCATGGAGAAGATGTTGTGAGTCTGCATGACGGAAGTCAGATTTTGCATTTTTGTTCGTGATGGGCGTGTCCAAGCACGAGAGTCCCTCGCCCTTCGACACGCTCAGGGCGAACGGATACAGTCTCCCAGGCTATCGCCGTTCGAGATTCAGAGAGACACTCTTGGAGGGGTGGATTGTTTTCCGGGCTTTCGGTATAATGGAACCATACATTTCTGCGAGGAGTTGAGAATGAAGTATTGGTCGCGGATCTGGTTCTGTGTGCTGGTTGTACTGCTGGCGTTGGCCGTTCCGGCTGCCCGGGCCGATGAAGACCCGCCCAGTTACAGGATTTCCGTAACGCCGGCGTTCGAAGTTTCGGGCAAGAATTACGGCTCCTTCGAGACCCCGGTGTACGAACTCGACGAACCCCTCGATACGCTCATGGTCGCCGCCGACGTCGAAAAGGCGCCCGGCGCGACGGTGAACTCGTACGTTCGCTTCCGTTATGCGAAGACCGGCCGCTGGAGCCGCTTCGAAGCCTTCGAGGCCGAAGCGCATTTTGCCGATGTGAACCCGGTTTCCGCATGGCAGATGGTGTTCGTGGTCTACGATCCCTCCATGGGAACGACCCGCGTGAACCGCTATATCGCCCAGGGCCGCCGGATGGGCGAGGAGATGATGGAAGCCATGATGGCCAAGACCGTGCCGCTGCCCGCCGCCAACGCGTGCCCCAAGCCGCCCATCGTTTCCCGCGCGGCCTGGAAGGCACGTCCGCCGAAGGGGGAATACCGTGTCCAGGAGCCGCAGAAGATCGTTCTTCACCACAGTTGGTCGCCGACTCAGGCCCAGTATCAGGGCGCGGCGACGATCCGCGGCATCCAGAACTATCACATGGATGACCCCAATACCGGCTGGGCCGATATTGGCTACCATTTCCTGATTGGGCCTGACGGCGTCATCTACCAGGGACGGCCCGAAAACGCCCTCGGAGCCCACTGCCCGCCCAACACCAACATGGTCGGCATCTGCATGATCGGCAACTATGACCCGGGAGCCGACCCCGTGAACGCGAAAATGGAAGCCTCTCTCGTGAGCCTGCTGTCATGGCTCTCGTCGACCTACAAGATCGATCCCCGCACCCAATACTACGGCCACCGGAACTTCTCCAGCAAAACCTGCCCCGGAGACGGCGTGTACGACAGGATGTCGTATTATCGCGAGGAAGTCCTGAAAAACACCGGGCTCAAATAATTATAGTAAATATACAATAACGGAACCACCCCTCGATCGAGGGGCGGTTCGCGATTTCGGTGCGTGTGGCTGGCGTGCTGCTCAGTCCCAGGTGATGCCGTCGACGTCTTCGATGCCCAAGCCGGGGGCTTCGGGCATGATCAGATGCGGACCATCGAGAACGACGCCGCCACGGATCGGGTCGGAGGCGCAGAGCGACGGGCTGTCGAGGTCGCATCGGGTGATGATCCTCCTGGCGCAGGCCAGGTGGGCGGCGGCGGTGACGGCCAGCTTGCTTTCCATCATGCAGCCCATGAAGCACTCGACGCCGTGAAGCTCGGCCATGGCGCAGATCTGCTGGGCGCCGCGCATGCCGCCCGTCTTCATCAGCTTGATGTTCAGGAAGTCGGCCGCCCGACGGGCGAGCAGGGTTTCGGCGTCGAGGGGTGAGAACACCGCCTCGTCGGCCAGAATGGGCGTAGCGACGGCGTTTTTCACGGCGGCGAGACCCTCGAGATCGTGCGCCGGCAGCGGCTGTTCGAGGAGCTCGATCCCGAGGCCGGCCGACTCGATCTCGCGCATGATACGGATCGCTTCCCGCTCGTTCCAGCCCTGGTTGGCGTCGAGACGGATGACGATGTCCGGTCCGACCGCGGCGCGGACCGAGCGGATACGCTGGATGTCGGAGGCCGGCTCCTTGCCGATCTTGATCTTCAGGATGCGAAACCCCCGCTCAACGGCTTCGCGACAGTCGCGGGCCATTTCCTCGGGGCTGTTGACGCTGATGGTGAGGTCGGTCTCGACGCGGTCTCGGTATCCGCCCAGCAGGCGAAAGAGGGGAATGCCGTACCGCTTTCCGAACAGGTCGTGGACGGCCATGTCGACGGCGGCCTTGGCGCTGGTGTTCTTGACGCAGGAGCGGTCAAGGGCCGTCAGCACGTCTTCGAGTCCGTCGATACGCTTTCCCTTCAGGACCGGCGCGATGAACTCGCGGATGGCGCCCCGGATGGAGCCCTGCGAGTCGCCGGTGATGGCACCGGTCGGCGGCGCCTCGCCCCAGCCGACGTCGCCCGTGTCGGTGTCGACCGCCACGATGACGGGCTCGAGAACCTCGACGGTGCGCAGGGCCGTCTTGAATGGCTTGCGGAGAGGGATGGACACTCGGCCGGTGCGGATGCCGGTGATGATCATGGAACGACCTCCGATCGTGGATGGCGAAGACGCCGGGTTATCTGTCGAGCCTGAACTCGCGTGCGGAATAGAGACCCTGCATGTAATGCTTTCCCTTGGAGAGGAACGTCGCCAGAAGGGGCGTCACGGAAACGCCCCGCGTTTTCGAGCGCCTGAACTCCCCGGTCTCATCTGGCGCGCTGTAGCCTGCAAAATCGTGAATGATATAGTAATCATTGTTGTATTTGCAAAGATATAACATGGCGTGGCCGTCCATGTAGATCGGGACGGCGGGCGGCAGAGTGTCGAACAGTTTCTTCCGGTCTTCCAGGCTCATGGACTCGGGCATGTGGTGCATGGCGCCGAGAGCGAGTTTGCCCTGTTCTCCGGCGTTGCGGGGCAACATGACGCCCATGGTGCGGAAGTTGTCCATGATGAAGGCGGAGCAGTCGCGGGCGTTGAACATGCCGCCCCAGCCGTAGCGCTGACCGAGGAACTTGAACGCCTGCGTGATGATGTTGCGCGGGGTGAACGGCAGGTAGCCGAGATGCACCTCGTCCGTCCGGGAGATCAGACCCAGACCCCATTCCAGGTTTCCCTCGGGGCCGCGGACGGGCAGCTTGGCCACGTAGTTCCCGACCGGGTGCTGGCCGTAGATCTCGAGGGGAATCTCGTCGCGCGAGGCGAGGGGGATGCGGACGCCCATGTCGAGCAGCAGTTCCGAGACATCCGCCTTGATCGGGTTGTAGCCCGTGAACACCCGTTTCCCGGTGACGACGAGGAAGTTCGGGGTGTCGAGGTAGTCGAAGAGGGTGCGGGAATCGGTGAGGGCCACGTCCTTCACGGGGACCCAGGCGAGATAATTGTAGGCCTGGGCGAAAAACCACTCGCCGTCGGCGCTCGTATGGAGGATCACGAGCGGTTCGACGGGGTAGAGGGCGGTTTCGATGAACCGGTCGAACTCGTAATCGTCGGGTTCGTTGAATACTCGGTCGAATGTGGGGAAGGTGCGCATCTCGGTGCGCCTGACCGTGATGCCGTACCGCACCATGACCCGGGAGGGGATGGCGGCGAGATCGAGGGCCCGTTCCAGACGGTCGAAATAGGCGCCGGTGAGTTCGCTGCCGTTCATGAACTTCTTTTTCGAAGGGCGGGAGCTGACGGCGGAGATCATGCCGCGCACGGCGTCGCCATTCAGGATTCGGCGGTAGTATCGAAGATCCTCGAGGGGTTTGCACTCGCGGGCGCTCCTGTGGTTGTACCGCCGGATTTCCTGGGGCGTCATGATGATCTTGTCGGGCTCCGCCACCCTGGCGATCCAGAACGAGGGATCGAGCATCTCGTCGATGACCCCGGGGATGTTCGGTTCGAACTGGACGAACCTTCCATCGCCGGCGGTCGCAAATGCCTGAGACGCCATTCCGATGATAGCCAGAAGTGTCGCTGCCACGATCGGAAGCGAAAGCGGGCTGAAAGACATATTTCTTATTTTATATATCGATTGATGTCTCATGCGCGTATATCCTTTTCAGTCGACGTCGACGGGGGCGATGTGGAGGTCGGCCTTCTCGAGGGGCAGGAAGGGCAGCAGGAGCATGCCCGGCATGGCGCAGACCAGCGTGGCGAGGAAAAAGCCGGCGTAGCCGACCTGTTCCTGGATGTACCCGCTGACGATGCCGGCGAACATGGCGCCGAGGGCCATCAGGCCGGTGGAGATGGCGTAATGCGCCGTGGGGTAGTTCGAGCCCTGGGTGATGAACATGAGGTAGACCATGTAGGCGGCGAACCCGAATCCGTAGCCGAACTGGTCGCAGCCGACGATGAGGGTGACCCAGGATTTTCCGGGGTGGGTGTAGGCCGCCCAGATGTAGAGCAGGTTCGGAACGTTCATCGCCAGCACCATCGGCCAGAGCGAACGCTTGATGCCGAATCGGGAGATGACCATGCCGCCGGCGATCCCGCCGATGACCAGCGCCGCGACGCCGACCACGCCCGTGATGAAGCCGACATCGCTGGTCGAGACGCCCAGACCGCCCTTCTCGACCGCGTCGATCAGGAACGGGTTGGACATTTTGCTCACCATCGACTCTCCGAAGCGGTACAGCAGGATAAACCCGAGGACGACGGGGAGGTGCGCCTGGTTAAAATACTCGCTGAACGCCGCCCTGAACGGAAACCCGTCGGATCGGCCCTCGTCGCGGCGCGGCTGTGGCATCGAGTAGAAGCCGGCCACGACGCACACCGCATAGACCGCGGTTCCGGCCCAGATGACTTTCTGCCAGACCGGCGCCAGGGAAGCACCCTCCGCGACCTGCAGTTCGAGCTGGCCGGCGAGGTAGATCAGACCGCCGTTGCAGAAGACGTTCGCCACGCGGTATGCCGTGCCGCGGATTCCCACGAACCATGCCTGGTCTTCCTCGGAGAGGGCAAGCAGGTAAAAACCGTCGGCGGCGATGTCATGCGTCGCTGACAAAAAAGCGAGGCCGGTCAGTACGGCGAGCGTGGGCATCAGGAACGAGCTCTGGACGATCGAAAACGATTCGACGATCAGGAACGCGATGATGGCGAGCTGACAGCCGACGATCCAGCGGCGCTTCGTTGAATGGGCGTCGACGAGCGGGCCCCAGAGCATCTTGATGATCCACGGCCATGTGATGAGACTCGTCCAGAGGCCGATATCGGCATTCGAGATGCCGAGTTTCTTGAACATGGTCACCGAGACGGTGCTGACCATGAAGTAGGGAATGCCTTCGAGAAAATACAGGGCGGGCACGAACATCCAGGGGTTGCCCGAAGTTTTCTGACTCACGAAAAGATCCTTTCGAAGAGATGACAAGACCGCTTCACCAGAGAGACACAAAAAACCAAGATACGAGAAATGATTGCCAAAGCGCGGAGACGCAGGGAACCGGAGTTTTTCTCCGCACCTCAGCGGTGAATCATTCCATATTTCAACGTGCCAAACCTTCTTCGAGCGTAGGGGCGAATCGTGATCCGCATGATTCTGCCGGAAGCATACCATCCACCGTGAGATACGGGCAACGACCCTTCCTCTTTCGCGCGCATTTCCGATGATCGTCGAGCCGCCGCGATACATACATGGTAAAATGACCGCCGACAAACGATGGGATGGGAAGGAAGAACATCATGGAAATCATCATTCAGAAAAACCGCTTGGATGCCTGCAGGATCGGAGCCCGTATCATCGCCAGGCTGCTTCGGGAAAAGGAAAAACCTGTTCTGGGGCTTGCGACCGGCGGAACGCCGCTTCCTCTGTATCAGGAACTCGTTCGCATGCACCGCGACGAGGGGCTTTCCTTCGGGCATGTCGTGAGTTTCAATCTCGACGAATACGTAGGACTCGATCCGAAGCATCCGGCTTCGTTCCGGGCCTGCATGGAAGAGCACCTTTTCCGGCACGTGGACTTCGCGCCCGGGGCCACGCACCTTCCCGACGGCCTCGCGAAGGATATTCCGGCCTCCTGTGCCGCGTACGAACAGGCGATCCGCGATGCGGGCGGCATCGACGTCCAGGTGCTCGGCATCGGTTCCGACGGGCATCTCGCGTTCAACGAGCCGACGTCGTCGCTCCGGTCGCGCACCCGCCTCAAGACCCTCGACGAGGAGACTCGCCACGCCAACGCCGCCCCGTTCGGCGGCCCGGACAAAGTGCCCCATCACGTGCTGACCATGGGGTTGGGGACGATCATGGATGCCCGCTGCTGCCTCCTGCTGGCGTTCGGAGCCTCGAAGGCGCCCGCCGTGCGCGACATGGTGGAGGGGCCGGTTTCGGCCTGGTGCCCGGGAAGCGTCCTCCAGTTCCACGAGAAGGCGATCGTCCTGCTCGACGAGGAGGCCGCCGGGTTGCTGAAGCGCCGTCAGTATTACCTTGACGTGTATGCCGGCAAACCGGGGTGGCAGCAGTATTGATGCTGACCTGTTGATGTCTGCGGAATGAACATCACCTGCTCGTGCCGAGGTATCGAAGCGCGAAATGTCTCTTGCCCCCTTCGACAGGCTCAGGACAGGCTTCGATACCTCAAAGCGAACGGAATGTCGATATTCATCTGCAGGTTTCCCGGGGGATGGTTCGGAGCCGAGTCGCGGTACGTATGTGACCGTTCGTAAGCTGGAATTGATAATATAATATATTTATGTATAATAATGGAATGATGATATGAAAGACGGCCCGACGAGTGTTGCAGCCCTGAAACAAGCGGCGACGGCAAAGTATCCGAAGGGGCTGTATTACCTGTTCGCCACCGAGATGTGGGAACGATTCAGCTTCTACGGCATTTCCGCCGTTCTGATGCTCTACCTGACCTCGCGGCTGGGATTGACCGACAACGACGCGTCGCTTGCTTCCGGCGCCTACATGGCCTTCACCTTCATGACGCCGATCCTGGGCGGCTTCGTGGCCGACAAACTGCTGGGCCTCCGGTACTCTGTCGCGGCGGGGGCCTTCCTGATCTTCGTCGGGAACCTGGTCCTGGCGTGGCGGGAGAGCCTCGCCTTCGTTTTTGCCGGACTTGCCTGCGTCGCGCTCGGA
This sequence comes from Candidatus Ozemobacteraceae bacterium, assembly GCA_035373905.1. Classification (NCBI taxonomy): domain Bacteria; phylum Candidatus Rifleibacteriota; class Candidatus Ozemibacteria; family Candidatus Ozemibacteraceae; species Candidatus Ozemibacteraceae bacterium. Next base: position 8,867 of record DAOSOK010000057.1, read on the forward strand.
ACCGGCTACCTGAAGGCAACCGTTTCTGTCATGGTCGGAAAATTGTATCCGGAAGGCGATACGCATCGCGACAGCGGCTACACGCTGTTTTACATGGGCATCAACCTCGGGGCGCTGATGGCGGGAGTCCTGATGGCCTGGGTCGCACGCACCTACGGTTGGCATAACTGTTTCTATCTTTCATCCGGCGGCATGTTCCTGGGCCTGATCGCCTTTCAACTCGGGGCTCCGTACTACAACAACGAAGCCGATGGTTATAAATCGGGGAGGCTGCTGAAACGGACGTTCGTTCTGCCGAATGGCGTCTGGCTGGCGCTCGGAACCGTGGCGCTGGGTGCGCTGATGGTGTATCTGTTCCACAATCCCGGTCAGACAAAGATCGCGATCACGTATCTCAGCATCGCCATCGTCGTCGGCATCTTCGGCCTCGCTCTCTCCTGCCGCGATACCGGCGAGCGTAACTCGATCTTCGCGATCCTGATCATCATCCTGGCGGCAATCTGCTTTCAGTCCGTGTTCAAGCAGATGTACACCTCGCTTCCCCTGCTCGTGGATCGCGTCGTCGACAAGACCTTGTTCGGCATTCCGCTCGAGGCGTCGTTCTTCGCGCTGGTGCCGAACTCGCTCACCGTCATCCTCTTCGCCGGCCTGTTCACCTGGCTTTGGGCGAAACTCGCCGACCAGGGCCGCAACCCCTCGATTCCGATGAAGATCGTCTTCGCGCTGTGCTTCGCGACCGTGAGCTCCCTGCTCCTGGCATGGGTGTCCGGCTCCATCGCCGCCACCGGCGTCAAGGCATCCGCCTGGTGGATCGTCCTGGGAATCGGCATTCTCACGCTGGGTGAACTGAACATTCTGCCGATGGGCCTTTCCGCCGTCAGCACGCTCGCGCCCAAGCGGTTCGCCTCGTTTCTGATGGGCGCCTGGTTCCTGTGCGCCTCGCTGGGCGGGTATTTTTCGGGTTTCCTCTCGAGTCTTGCCTCGATCGACAAGGCGAGGATCGAGGACGTCGGGTATGCGGCCGGGGTCTATTCTGGGCTCTATATGAACTGCGCCATTGGCTTGGCGGTCATCACGGTGCTGATGCTCCTCGTAACCCCGCTCGTAAAGAGGCTGATGGCGGCACGCTGACCCTTCCCCATCCTTCGTCAGAAAGGGTTTACGCGCTCCCGCCCGGAAGCTCCCTGTTCAGGATTTCGGCCAGGTCCTTCAGGAGATACGGCTTTTCGATTTTCCCGGCGAATCCGTACTGTTCGGGGTTTGCCATCACCGGATCGTCGGAGTAGCCGCTCGTCGCGAAGATCCGAAGCGTCGGATCGATCCGGTGAAGTTCGGCGCCTGCCGCCTTGCCGCCCATTCCCCCCTGGATCGTCAGATCCAGAATCGCTCCCGCGCATGTACCGCCTTTCTGTCGCAGCTCCTGGAGCGCCTGGATGGCCTGCTGGCCGTCGGCCGTGCAAAGGGGTTCGTATCCCATCTGGCGCAGCAGAATCGACAGCAATTCGCGTAGAGCCGGCTCGTCATCCATGACCAGAATGGTTCCCTGACCATGGTGGTCGATGCCGGATGCCGCCGCCGTTTCGGTCTCAGCCTTGCGCTGACTTGCAGGAAGGTAGATGTGAAAAACGCTGCCGGCGCCGGGCGCCGAGTCGACCGTGATGAACCCGCCGTGCCGCTTGACGACGGAAAATGCCGTTGCGAGCCCGAGACCGCTTCCGCATTGCTTGGTTGAGAAGAACGGCTCGAAAATGCGCTCCCTGACCTCCGGGGAAATCCCGACGCCGGTGTCGGCAATCGAAATCTGGACGTACCTTCCGTCGCCGTTCCTGGGAACGGGAGTCTTCTCGAGCTGGACGTTGTGCGCCGAGACCCTGATCAGCCCTTCCTCCGGCATCGCCTGACGGGCGTTGATGACGATGTTGTCGATGACCTGGGAGAGCTGGTTTTCGTCATAGTCGCACAGCCAGAGATCTTCCGCGATATCGAACAGGCAGGCCGCCTTGGACCCGCTGATGGCGAACATCGATGAATCGCGGAGCAGTTTCGAGACATTTCCCGTCTTTTTCGACGGGGCCCCGCCTTTGGAAAACGTCAGGAGTTGTTTCGTAAGGTTGTGCGCCCGGTTGAATACGCTGCGGGCCTTGTCCAGAAACTCCTTGGCCGGGGAGCCGGCGGAGCAGTGCAGGGCGGCCATCTCGATATTGCCGAAAATGCCCGTCAGAAGATTGTTGAAATCGTGGGCAATGCCGCCGGCGAGGATTCCGAGACTCTCGAGTTTCTGTGTCTGACGGATCTGGTCTTCGAGTTTCTTCTTCTCTTCCTCCGCCGTCCGGCGATAGTGAATTTCGGTGGATATTCCGATGAGACGCTCCGGCTGCCCATGCTCGTCGCGTTCGATGATCTTTCCGAGGCCGTTGGCCCAGATCCATTCGCCCGATTTCGATTTGAGGCGGAACTCGGCGTAATAATGGTGGGTTTTTCCGGCATTGTGTTCCTGGATGGCGTGATTGACGGCATCGAGATCGTCAGGGTGTATGAGGGCGTAGACATCGTTCAGGTTTTTCGGGAGTTCATCCGCCCCGTAGCCGAGAAATTCATATAACGCCGGCGTCGTCAGGACTTCGCCGGTTCGGAAATTGTTGTCGAACGAGGAACTGTGCGTCGCTTCGAGCGTCAGCTGCAGATGCTCCTCCATCTTCTGACGTTCGAGATTCGCCCGCACCTGATCCGTCATATCGATCGTGAAGCCGGCGAGCAGATGCGGCCGTCCGTTTTCCAGGATCGGGAACTTGACGGATCTATAGTGCCGATTATTGAATGTCTCCGAAATATCGATGGCTTTTCCTTCGCGCAAGACCTTCAAGTCGTCCTCCACCATCTTTTTCGCGAAGTCGCTCGGGAACAACTCGAACATGGTCTTTCCGATAATCGCCTCCACCGGGCAGCCGATCAGGTGTTCGAAGTTTCGGCTCACCTTCAGCGCACGGCCCTGCTCGTCCTTGAAATAGACGAGGATCGGACTGTGCTCGAGGAACAGGTTGAAGATGTGTTCGATGTCGCGAAGCGATCGTTCCGTCCGTTTCAACTCAGAAAGATCGTGGACGATCGAAAGCAACAGATTCCGTCCGTGAAGCGTTATGGCGCTCGAAAAGACCTCCACCTCGCGGATTTCTCCCGAGGCGATGCGATGGGAAAAGACGAACCTCCCCTTCGTGCCGGCTTTTGCCTTCCGCATTTCGGCAATGACCGCCTCCTGCGGGAGGGTGTTGATGTCGGAGATGTTCATCCCCCGCAGGGTGTCCGGGGAATATCCGTAAAACTCGACCGCCGCGGTATTTGCGTCCTCGATTCTGCCGGTCTGGGGGTCGATGAGGAGTTTGATGGCGCAGTTCCGGTCGAATATCTCCCGAAACAGGCGCTCATCGGCCGTGGTTTGGCATTCGGAGGTTGCTTCCCGATTCTGATCCATATACCTAAGGAAAGAGAACGACGGTGGTGCCGGTGAGCAGTTTCGCCGTAACCCGCTCCTCGACGGTCGTAACCGGTTGCCCGGGAATCTGGCTCGTGCTTCGGAGAAGAATGGTCACGGTCGTCCGTTCCCCGGTCTGGTAGGAAAAGCCGATCGACGACACCCCTTCGATGAAACTGGGATTGTCGATCAGCTTGTGAATCGCGTCGCTCAGGGCGCCCGTGAAGCTTGCCGTCGAACCGACGCCGCCCGATGGCTTGTAATTTGTGATGTTGTCCGAACTCGGGGGCGGTTCGGTATCCGGATTCGACTTCCGCACGTATCGGAGGCTGTTCGTGCCGCCGTACAAGGCGATGCCCATCCAGGTTCCCTTCGCTTTTGTGGCGGCAACGCTGGATGTCTCGGTATTCGGGGTCGTGATGGAGGCATAGAGCAGGAGTTGAGAGGGAGTGATGCTCGTAAGCTGGGTCGGCTCCGAGCCGAGAACCGTGCATGATCTTCTCAGGTATACCGGCAGAACCTCCGAAGCGATCCCCGTCGGAAGAAAACAGGTGGCGTTATTGGCGCGCTCGAGATCTTCCCGGATCTGCTGCAGGGTGAGCTGCATTTGCTTCTGGGTCACCATTCGCCAGTTGCCACTGCGAAAGACGTTCGAACCCGAACGATACAGGTTGAAGACTCCTATCAGGAAAATGCTCAGCAACCCTGCCGCAATGATCACTTCGATCAGCGTGAAACCGGATCTGGGGGGGCGCATGTTACTCCTCTCGATTTACAGACGATGGCGTGAAACGTTGATGGTGTGAGAAACCTGCCGTGACCGGCCTCCGCTCTGAATGTTCACGCGAATGACGATGCCGTCCTGATTGTATAGCTGATTATATACCAAGTCGAAATCGGTGCTGTAGGTGACAGTCACCGGTTTGCCGACGAAAGAACCGGAGGGCAGAGTCATCGTCCCGGTCAGGAGAGGGACATCCTTGCTGCCCGAATTCTTGCATAAATACAAGTCCAGATATGCCGGGTTGATGCTTCTTGCGCGGAAGGCGTAATAGAACTCGGAGGGCATTTTCTTGAACTTGAGCATCGCCGCCTGAAGGATGCCCTGCGCGAAAAAATCCATCTGGATCCGCTCAAACACGGCGGGGTTGATCGCAGTGCGATGCCTGAACCCGCTGATGAACCAGAGTCCCACCGACAGCAGGGCGGTACAGAGAACGAGAACGATGACCAGGGCCATCCCGTTTCGAGAGGTGCGCATGCGTTCAATCCCTCAGGTCCGCTTTATACGTCGTCAGTTCGACATTGCGAACAACTCCCCAAGGCTCGCGCCACTCCACGCGCAGTCGGAGTCGACGCAGGCGGCGGTCCGTTCCCGTGAGGCTCAACGGTGCGCCGGCTGCGCGGAAGAACCACGACGAGGGTTGTGTTGCGACGTAGGGGGTCGGATTCGTGTTGTTCAGATCGACGTAGTAATAATCGAACGCGCTGTTGACCAGTTCGCTCGTCAGGACCACGCCGAAGATATCCTGGCCGACCGTTTCCGAGCCCAGCGGTACGAGAACCTGTGGTCCCGATGTGATGTCGGCTGTGATCTCACTTCCGTCAGGCAGCTGGGCGAAGTCGAGAACCATGATCTTGTTCAGCTTCGCCTCAGCCAGCTGAATCGCCTGGATTCCCCGGAAATCCTTCTGGTTGCCCTTGATCCCGTATCCCATCATGCCGGCGATCGGGAACATGGCGAACGCCATGATCAGGGTCGCCAGCATGATTTCGATGAGGGAGATGCCCCGACGACAGGAACGAGCCATGTCAGCGCATCTGTTTCTCGATGACACGCAGATCGAGACGTGTGGCAGAGATCGGAATGACGATGTTCAGAGTTCGGTCGTTCGGGGCCGCCCCCGCCGTGCTGTACGGATTGGCCGGATCTGACGGCCAGCCTCGTGCCGTATCGCTGAGGCTGAGCGACATCGTATACGTCGCCGCCTGTCGGAAGAGATACCGCCACGGGTTCGAGGTGATCGGCAACGGCGAATCGAAGGCGCCTCCGCTGATCGTCCAGGTTGTCGTCATGCTTGCGACTGGAGTGACATTGTCACTGACGCACGACTGGAACCTGATCGGAATATCCTGTTCGTAACCGATCTCCTGTGCGCCGTCGAGACCGGCTCCCTGGAAGGTGAACTGGGCATTGCCGCTTCCGGGGCGCCACGGCCAGGCGATCGAAACGAACCCGTTGAGCGCGGTCGGTCCCCAGGGCGTCGTTTCGTTCAGCTGCGTATATGTCGGCGCGGTGAGGAAATTGTCGACGCTCGCCCGAGTGTACCCGACGGGAATCGTTCCGGCGAGGAAGGGAACGACGCGCGCGGTGAGCGTCTTTTCATCGACCGCCTGGACGGCGGCGTTCGGCTTCTTGTTGTCGCGGATGACGATGAAGCCGGCGCTCGTCCAGCTCGCGACCATGGTATTTCCGCTCGAATCCGTGAACCAAGCTCCGTAGGTCAGGTTCGAATAGTATGGCAGATTGTTCGCGTAATTCATCGGAACCTTGCCCGACCAGGCGTTTCCGTTCGCGGGATCCCGCGAGAAATGTTGCAGGGAGCTGAGATTCATCGTGTATGTCAGATAACTGAACGTCGTGGAATTGTAGATGGCTGCCGGAGAGGTCTGCGACAGCAACGTGCTCGGCATTGTCAGGTTCTGCATTTGGAACGAGCCGCCGTGTCCGTTATCGTCCCGGTAGGTCGCCGGTGCTGAAGTGTGTGCCCAGATGATCTGGGGACTCAGGCTCGTGCCGGTGGCTGTCTGGTAGATGAAGGTGCCGGCTCGCTTCGAGACGTTGTGACGACAGCTGAGGCCGGAATGAGAATCAGTGTAGGTATTGGTTTGACTATAGTTGCCAAAGGGGTTGTTGTCGGCAACGACGAACTGAAGCGTCGAAGGATTGGATTTGCCTTCGGGAGACAGGATCGAATCCCCCGTGGTGCCCCAGAGAACGGTGCGTTCGGCGGTCGGGCCTGTCGTGCGGGCGATCAGACCCATGGCCGGCATTGCCTGCTGCTGATACGGCTCGAGCAGGGTGAGAGCCGGTGGCGTCTTGTCGAGAACGATGACTTTTGCCTGAGCCTTCACCTGGAGATACGGCCGAAGCGTGGTGTCCGCCCATTTGGGAGTATACACCGGCGCGCCCGTGACGGGATCCACGCCCGTCTGATCCTGACCGACAATGATCTTGGTGCCGTATTCGTAGAACCTCGTCACATCGACTTCAAGCGTGTATGCAACGGGATCTGACGGTATCGTCAGGAAGCGTTTCAGCAGCGGCTGCGGGACCTCGATACTCGGCGACATCGAGTTGTCGGGATAGACGTCGGCGCTTTGGAGAATGCCTGCATTCGTCGTCGGATGCTCGAGCCGCGCCGTCCACTTGAACGTCGGAGGTGCCGACCACCTGAGCGTTGAGAGGTCAGCCTGGGTGTCGTTCGGCGTGGGGGGAGCGGAATTCAGGATTGCCGCGATTCTGTCATTCGAACCGGTATTTGATGCCTTGTCGCGGAGTTTGAACGACCAGGTGGCGCCTTCTTCGATGATATAGACCGGTGTCGACGTAGGATCGGTGGTGAGAGGTGCGTATGAATAACTGTTCCCGCCCAGCCACTTGCCGGACATGATGACGCCGGCGCCGCCCGGGAACGAAGCGATCGAGGCGGATGCGATCTCGACCTGGGCCATCGACCAGCCTTCCGTTCCGGGATAGAGATAGGGCGATGCGTTCGTCGTCCCGCGTGCCGTCTGGATGGAACTGAGGATTGCGGCGCGACTTGCCGGGGTGCTGCCCGGCGTGAGGCGGTCATAATCGTAATAGGTGAACTTGCTCTGTATCCATACGTTATATTTGCCGGCCGTGAAACTGAGGCCGACCGTGTTATACAACGGATCCGTGCGGTCGAAGATGGTGACGGGGTTGGTGGCCGGAATGCCATACCGGTCGCTGATCTGCTCGACGACCCAATGATACGAGATCGTTGCTATCGCAGACGTGAAGCCGCCGGTCCACGCATCCCCGTCGACGTTGGTCAGGTTGGTGGCGCGTGTATTGACGCCATTCGGATCGAGGAGCGGAAAGTTTTCGACCTGGAAGAACAGAGGCGTGGTCTCGCTATAGGGGACCTGTGCCTGTTGGAGGGCCGTTCCATTCAGGACATACGGGCCGTTGATATCCGTCTGGCCGCTTGCATTTCCGGTTCGTTCCGGCGGGGTATTCACGTTGATGACGGCAAGCTCGCAATAGATCTGGTCGGTCACCGGTGTGGAGGATCGACTGAGGCCGCTCAGGAACTGCCATTTCGTTGTGTCGGTGAGATTCGAACTGCTCGTCCAGTTCGGGTAAGAAATGGTGCGGCAGAAGTAGTCGGCGCCGATCGGAACTTTCGCCGCGAAGGTCGTCATCCCACCGCCGTAATAGTCGCGCTTGATGACGCCCTTGTAAATGAGTTGCCGATAATAGGCCGTGCCGTATCGCGTCCCAGGCTGGGTCGGGGGCGGCGACCCCCACGTCGTCGAGGCGATGACCAGTTCCGACGGGCCGATGTTCGCGATGGCCGCGGGCTCTCTGATCGTCTTCAGCAGGTAGAGATTCCCGAAGCCGTCGGCTGAAATGGAATCGGGGTCCGAGCCGACGGCGATGATGTTGTAGGAGAAGGAATTGCTGGTTTCATTGCGCACGAACTGGTACACCTGGCCGTTTGCCTTGTCGTAGGCATACACGATGCCGCCGTTCAGCCACCATTGGTCTGAGACGGCACAGTCGACGACGTTGGGGGTGACTGGCGGGGTGAAATTCTTGCTGGCCAGCCAGTCCTTGACGACGTCATTCCCGAGAAAATACACGTAGTCTTCCAGCGTTCCGCGGGCCGAGGCCCCGATGAACTTGGTCGTCGTATAGTTGTTCAGCGGTAGGTTCTTGTCGCCTTTCAGATTGGTATTCGGCACCGTGATATCCGTGCCTGCGGAATTCTTCGCGATGAGGGTGAAGCCCGACGCGCTGGGAACGCGGGAGTAGAGATACGATCGGCCGAAACCCGAACGAACAGTGTCAAGATACGGGACCGGCGCGCCGGGGGCGGTATACTGCCCGGTGCCGGGGGCGCAGGGGTCGCCGCACTCGGCCAGCGTCGTCACGGTGACCTCCTCGCTGAGCTTCACGCTGGCGACCGGATACAGGATGTTCGGACCGGTGGCTGGGTTCACCCGGTACTGCGTCATCGAAAGGTTGCGGAACTTCGCCTTGACGCTTTCCCGCCGGATCATCGGCCGACCGGTATTGTTCTGGAGCTTTTCGATCGGATGATACCAGGTGTTCGTATTGACGTAGTAATAGCCCGAACGGCCGGGAACCGGCGTGATCGGGATGTTGCAGGGGGCGCAGAACGTCGCGTCACCAACATAATATGTTCCAAAGGAGATCGGGCCGCCGGTTCGCTGGAAGACCATGGGATAATAGTAGAACGTATCGGTCATCCCATTGCCGTCCGTATCTTTCGAGTATCCGTAGCCGTGAGAGAAGGTTTCCCACAAAAATCCGTAAGCGGAGACCGACTTTTGCTGGCCGGGGGGAATGGCATACGGCTGTCGATGGATGCCGCCGGGAAGATTGCCCTGTACGCCGTGATACCCTTCGGTGAGTTGCGCGGTCGTCCGGCACTGGCGCTCGAGGGGCTCCGTGACGTCGTCGAGGCCGGTATCGGCTCCCGAAAATGTATAGAGTTCCTTATAGAAATTTCCCGGGCCGACGTAGATGAGCGAGGCGGAGATGCCGTACGAGTCCTGCGGATCGTACAGCTGTTGTGGAACGTTGGTCGTCAGATTGTTCATGGCATAGACGCCGCGAACGTTCGCATACCCGACGGTCGGGTTTTCCCCGATCAGCAGATAGGCGTCGCCGTTCTGGAGATAATACGAGTCCAGGGCCGACCACGCCGGCGTCAGACAGGCGAACAACGCCAGCAGGACGAGCAGGGGCGGGATCGGGAAACGGTTCCGGTTGCTGTTCATAAGGATTTCCTCCTCGCTGCCGGCATTACCGGCATCTGTTGCGAACGTCAGAGCTGTCGGCGGGCGATGATGCTGAGCACAAGTTGCTGAATGCCGGCGGGGAACTTGTATTTGGTCATCAGGACTGTGGCTGCGGGCGCCGTCAGATCCACGCCGCCATAGAGGAACAGGTGCCCTGTTTCCGGGCTTTCCATGAGGGGGGCGAGGGCCGGCGATTTCGCCAGATAGGCTCGCAGAGGCTCGGTGATCGTCATGCCGATTCCGGCAAGGACGCGCTGCGTATCGGGAAGCGGCGGAAGAGTGATGGCGTCGAATTCGGTGTTCAGGAGAGCTTCGAAAAGGTGATCGAAGGCCCTGGAATGGTCGCCGGAAGGAAGCGTTGCTCCGGGATTCCGCAGCTGCCGGGGGGAGCCGGACGTGATCGGACAGGCGTTCATGACGGTCGAAATACCACGCTGACGCGCGACGTCAGCAATGATGGATTTCACTTCCGACAGAATTCCGTTGAATATTTTTCCGGTCTCGGTGGTGGGATGGTAGAGCGGCTCGAGAAGCCGGTCATACTGAGCCTGGATACGCGCGTCGATCTCGGCGAGTCGTTTCTCAGAACTGATGATGGCCCGTTCGGCACTGAGGGAAACACCTGCCGCACCGTCGGGTTCGAGGTGCTTGTCGATCGTTGAAGCCTCGACCGTTTTGGTGCTGGATGCAGCGGGATCGAAGAGGGGAACCTGGGCGGACTCATTCAGCGTAGTGACCGGAGCAGCCCTGATAGATGCTGCAATCCTGGCCGACCCGGCCTCGCGAAGGAGCTTGCTCCGTTCGAGCTGGAGAGTCTGAAGCGCCTTGTCGACCTCGGGTCTCCTCCGCGCAATCTCGTCCTCGGCCGCTTTGTAGGCTGCTTTCTGCCCGGGCGAGACTTTGAGGAACCTGTTGAGGGTGAAATCATAGCCCATCATCGAGGGATGGAGCATCAGAAGAAGGCGAAGGTCTGCCTGGGCGATTCCCCCGATCTGTTGGGCCATGGGTGCGGCTGCATGCGTCCCGGTCGCCAGCTCCAGCAGCAGGACGAGGATCAGGAACGAGGCGGAAGGAGAAACAAGAGACGCGAAAGAACGTGTGGGCCTTTTCATTGATGACTCCTGTCTGTGGGGACTCCTGGAATGATGGCTTTTCTGTTCAGCAGACGGATGATTTCAGGCTCGAGATCGATCCCGCCCGCCGGGATCGGACACCCGAGACCGGGAAACCGTCCGACGACGATCTCTCCCGCATTGTCGAGCCAGCGTTCGAGCGACTCTGCCGTGACGTTTGAGTCGGGGGTTAGCCAGAGTTGCTGAAGGGGATTGACCTGAACGGACGATAGATCGGTGATCGCCAGTCGCGAAATCTGACGACGATTCAAGGCGGAAACGTCAAGGATCACGTGGGCGCGATTTCTAGCCGCAACTTCCCCGATTGCATCACGAATATCCGATAATATCTGTTCGAGAATCGGCACGATGGATTCGTTCCTTGTGGATCGGCCCATGGACAGCATTTCTGTATATTCGGTCAGTCGGGATTGCTCGATGGCCAGTTCGGCCTCGATTGGCTTGCGTCGGAGCCAATACGCCTGCATGGCATCGGAAGCGGCTTTCCCGCCGGACTTGAGGTCTTTTTCGAGGCGGGATTTGAGCTGATCGAGCCTGAAGGTGATCGCCCTGATGTTCGACTCGGTCCGGTTTATGGCGAGAGACAGGTCTTCCGGCGGCTGAGAGGGGGTTCCTGTGAACCTCCGGGTCTGGAGATCGAATTTCCCCATCAGGGGATGAAGTGCGATGATGCGGGTCAGATCGAAATAGCCGATCGACGTCATTTCAGCTGCCGCCACCGGGGCCATGCCAGCGATAAGAACGGCAAGGATGAGAATTGACGGAAGGCGGGAGATGCGTAATCCGGAGCAGATCATTGGCTTTCACCTCGAATGGTTGGATCGGGGATTGGACGGGCGACGGTTTCCCTGCGCAGGAGGGGCGGAAAACCAGCCTGCACGAGGAGACCGAGAAGCCGGCGTCCCCCGGATGCGATATCTGCAAAGTGCGCTTCGGCGAGCGACTTGAGCGAATATTCCTCGATCAGGCGAACGTCTCCGGCAGGGTTTCTCAGGCAGACGCGCATGACCGCGCGATCGAGCCTCGAAAGCCCATACATGCCGGGGGTGCGGATGTCTTTGTTCCAGGCGATGTTGGTGGAGCGTTCCGGGCAGGATACATGAAGCATCCATCCGGATGCCGGAATGACCGGCGAGGGATGCCATTTCCCTCCGATGACGCGCTCGAGCGTCGAACAGAGAAGGGCACTTTCGCTCAGGGGAAAACTTTTTTTACGCCAGAAACCGGATGGGTCGATTCCGTCCGGGGCCATCGCATCCCGGATATCTGGCGGTATCGTCCAATCTCCGGGTGCCTCGTCGGGAAGGGGAACGGGCGAATCGAATTCGGCAGCCTCCGGCCAGACAACGGTCACGTCCGGGTGTGTTGCCTCGGAAGCCAGCGCTGATCGCAGTTTGAAGCTCAACTCGAGAAACGCGAGGTCGGGAGGGAGATTCGCCGGATTCAGCGACTGGATCTCCTGCCATTCGTGCGTGACATCACAGCACTGCGCAGAAAATGCCGCACAGAGCATTGCGGAAATCGATATCAGAAGGACCGTGCATTTTCGAAACACAGCAGACCTCTCTGGAATACACTTCTTGCATCATATATACCATGAAACATCCATCGCGACGATGAAAAGAATTCTTCCGCATGAACAGCGGGTGCGCGGAGAACGGGAGATGGAATCATCGATGCCTTCGATGCGTAAAAAACACCCGATGTGTAAAAAAAATTGTCTCGAGGTTGTGGACTCCAATGGGCAGAATGCTCTCAAGCCGAGGCTGCGTTTGTTCCTACTCATCTCATATGTTAGGCAACAGCTGGATAAAGTCCCAGGAAGTGGTGTAAAAACGGCCCCGGGAAAATGACCGGGGCC
>DAOSOK010000058.1 GCA_035373905.1 Candidatus Ozemobacteraceae bacterium
GCTCAGCACGAACGGAGACACGAAGCTGGTTTTTGATATGCAGGACTCAATAGATTGTTAGAAAACTTCCAGGATGCGGAGGGAGGTGTGAACCTTTTTGCGGCGAGAGACGCCCATCTCGATGGAGACGCGATCGCCGGCTTTTTTCCCCAGAAGGGCTTTTCCGATGGGGGAGCTTGCGGACGCGATTTTGACCTGCTGGAGGTTTCCGTCGAACAGGCTTGAAAGGATCATGTAAAGGATCCGTCCTGTTTCGGTTCCCTGTTCGGTGCTTCGCACGAAATCAGCAAGCACGAAACTTCCGAGTTGGATTTTCTCGCCATCGGGCTTCGCGCAAAGGCTTTTGACGGATTTCAAGGTTTCCTGCAATTGTTCGAGAAGGGCGGCCAGACCGTCGGCGACGGCGCCGTACTCGTATTTGCGTGTGTCATACCGTGACTCCATCTTTCCGGGGGCATTGATGGAAATATCCTTGTTGCTCTGGTATGACTTGAACGTTTCAGCAATCTGCTCTTCGATCTGGCGGACGACATTGTCGATGATGACTTTCCTGTCTATCGTCATGGAAAGAGTCATATACCCACCTCCTGCTGTTCCAGTGTTTTTTCGTTTGTGACATCGGCCCACCAGGGAAACCTCTCGAGATACGACGGGCGGAAATAAAACTTCTTGTACCCGTTGACCATGAAGTCCATCAGTTGCTCATTGCTGCAATTTCTGTTGATGCTTCTCCGATGGGCAACATTATATTTCAGGACCGAATCCGCGTCGAACACTCCATGAACTTCAAGGGCTTTCCGACAGGCCCGTTCAAAAACAGTTAAACCGCTGTCCATATCAGGAACCCAATGAATGTATTCCAGAAGATCCGCCTTGGGGATACCGGCTTCAAGGAGTTCCCGTTCGAGCCGAGTTCCGGGAAACGATCGGACGAGGTAAAAATAAGCATGGCTGAGAGAGGAGGCTGCGGCGAAGTCGATCGTTGCCTGTATTTCCGCGGGTGTTTCCTCCGGATATCCAAGCATGAAGAAGGCCTTCGTTTCGATGCCGTATTCCCGGCACAGGGAAAGGGCCGCCGATGATTGCTCGACCGTGTGGCGTTTATTCATCCGCAGAAGGATGGTGTCTGTCCCTGATTCGAGGCCCAGCGTCAGGCGATAACAGCCAGACGCCGCGACGTCCTCCATGATCTCCGGCCTGATCGAATCAGCTCGAGCAAATGATCTCCAGGAAATCGAAAGACCGCGATTTCCGAGTTCCTGACGGAAAGAGCGGACATATCCCGGGTTCTGCAGGAAATTATCGTCGGCGAAATGGAACGAAGTGATGCCGTATTGCCGCTGACACTCCTGGATCTCATCCACGAGGTTCGTCACCGGCCTGAACCGGATGCGCCCCCCCGAAAGCGTTCGTCCCGAGCAGTAGTGACAGTCGAACGCGCATCCCCGTGAGGCCATGATTGACGTCTCTTTTCTTCCTTCTGTGGAAAAAGCCGGAAACGGCATTCGCGAGCGATCCACCGTCGGAATGATTCGGTCACGGCTTTTCATGGCGACGATCTTCCCGGACGCTTCGCCCATCTCACGGGGGGCCGCGCGATACCCGGCCAGGAACTCCGACCAGGTGCGTTCGGACTCGCCCTGAAAGAGAAGGCGAATTCCCGGGATCCTGCGCAGGCAGTCTTCCGGCTCGAGGGTGGGGTGTGCACCTCCCGCCACGATGAATATACGTTCCGGAAGGAGCATGACAATATCGCGGACGATATTGACCGTCGGGGACAGGATGTTGAATCCGAGAACGGCGGGGTTCAACTCCGTTATGATGCGGGCGGTTTCTCGGACGGACAGCCTCAGGGCTTCGGCATCGAGAATGGAACAGCCGATCCCGAGGTCTTTCGCTATCCGACTCAATGCGATGAGCCCGAACGGAAAGAGAACATCGTATCTGGGTTCCTCGTTTTCCGCATAGGCGTCGAGTGGGGAGTTGACCAGAAGGATGGGAACAGACCTCTCCCCGTTTTGAAGTGATTTGATGATGTCGTTATGCATACGTCGTCCTTTCTGCAGCGTTGACATGTCGATAAATGGCCTCGAGACAACGCTCGACGACCTCGCTGACCGGGCCGTCCGCAGAAACGTGGACGATCCCGGGGCCGCGCTGTTCGCGGTACGCCCTCGCAATGGTTTTTCTGATCCTGTCCGATGTTTCCCAAGCGGCGTCATGCGTCGGTCGACGCTGTGAAATGCGGTGTTTCTGGGTCTCGGGAGAAACATCAAGAACGATCGTCAGGTCGGGGCTGATCAATCCGTTCACGAACGACGCCGGAAGCGCCGTGTCACAACCCATGACGAGACCGTGATACAGGAACGTCGACATCAGCCACCGGTCGCAGACGATACCTGAATGGAGAAGAAGCGTTTTCAACTCGGCATCTGCCGCGGCGTTCCCGGCCATGTAATACAGGTAACGGGCGTATTCAAGCCCCGGCCGCTCGAACACGGCGCGGAAAGCCTGGTCCCTGAAGCCCTCCGGGGGTGTGGCATACGGGATATATCCCAGATGCTTTGCTATTTCGGGGATGGCGGTGGATTTCCCGCTTCCGTCCGGTCCCTCGAGAACGATAAATGGTTTCCTTCGGCCCATGGCATCAGCCATGGCGGCATTCACACCCTGGGCGCGCTCGTCTGAGTCGATGCAGACCGTCGGGAGCTTGCCTCCAACGGCGAGTTTCCGTGCGAGAGTGGCCGGGGAGTTTTCGTCGTGGAAGTAGATATTCGACGTTTTGACACCGCACGGCTGGATATACCAAGGGGAAACTCTGATGGATCGCCAGCATGATTCTTCGCAGATGCTGTATTCGGGGCATTCGTAGCATGCCGTCGGCCTGCTGAATGGATCGCCGGGCTTTGCCGAAATAGAGGCTCCGTCGACATCCCACAGAATGCTCGTGTAGCGGCTGGCCTTATCGATGACCGGCGAGGCGCGGCGATTCAGCTCGCGGAGGAGATTCCCGAAATGGGGAGAAGCGGATGAAGACCCTTTCCCGGGAACCTGGAGGAGCGGGAAAAACTTGATTTTCACTCCGTGCGTCCGGGAGAGGTCGATGTAGGCATCGAGTTGAGGGAGCAGGTCTTCGGCCGCGCACACATTCAAGTCGACCTTCAGGCCGGCGCTCCGGGCGGTTGAGATCCCGTTCATTGTTCTCGATATCCGCTCCATGGCCGATTTCTGCGTGACGCCCATGCACCTGGAGTAGGAAGCGGGATCGAGCGTGGGAAGGGAAACGCTGATGCTTCCGATTCCGAGATCGCCGAGCATCGCCGCACGTTCGGCCAGGAAAAACCCGTTCGTCGTGAGCTTGATCTTCCGGCAGGCCCCCATCGCCCTGATCGGCTCGACCTGGCGTCGGAGGGCATCCGGGGAGAGGAGGAGAGGCTCTCCGGAGCCGGCCAAGTGGACGGAGAAGTCGCCTTTGAGCAGACTCTGACAGAGCGCGATCCCTTCGGCAAGCGTTTTTCTGCCGCGCCCAGACGGGTTCTGCTGGAAAAAGTAGTCCTTATGGCAGAAGGAGCAGGCATAGTTGCACCGGAACGAACCGAACTCGGCGGCGACCACATCTGCCCTGAAATCCCAGGTTCCTGTCGTCTTCGTCGCGGTGTCCATGTCGGGCTCCTTTCACTGGCGTTCGTTCACCGGTTTCAAGGAACCGTCGCAAGCCCGGTTCATAAATAGATAAAAAAATAATTTATACGGATACTACATCCCGCCTTCTGGAACTCTCCGAAGCAGGTATGCCGGCGAAGCGCGGAAAATCATTGTTTCCATGCTGAATTCCTCGATGCATTTTTGAACCAGGAGAAGATCGGAGCCTTCAACGGGTAAAGGGTGAAGGCAACCGAAAGGGAGGACAGCCATGGAACACATGAACGAAGGCATGCTTTGCAGGGTGCTCAATTGGTCGTATGAAATGGCGCTGGACCCGGGCGTGCCCGGCGTGGATTCGGCGTATGACCTGGCGCGCCACTATTCGTGCGGTTCGCGGGGCCTGGCGGAGAACGTCGATTCCCTGATCCGGTGGCAGAACGCCAGGGCGGGAACGTCGGGGTTCGTGACCGGTCTCGGCGGGATCATCACTCTGCCCGCCGCGGTGCCGGCGAACATCTCGAGCGTTCTGTTCTTCCAGGTTCGCATGATCGCGGCCATCGCGATCATGGGCGGCCTCGACCCGCGCCAGGACCAGGTGAAAACCCTCGTGTTCGTCTGCCTCTGCGGCGCCGAAGCCGGGCAGATTCTGAAAAGCCTGGGCATCGAGCTCGGCAAAAAACTGACCGTCGAGGCGATCCGAAGAATATCGAAAGAAATACTCATTCAGATCAATCGGACCGTCGGCTTTCGCCTGATGACGAAGTTCGGAAAGCGCGGTCTGCTCAACCTCGGCAAGGCCGTGCCCCTCATCGGCGGCTTGATCGGCGGCGTCTGCGACCTGGTCTCCACCGACCTGATCGGCGGCGTCGCCAAGCGCGCCTTCCTCCAGCCCCCCATCCCCTGCCTTTTCGCCTGCTGACCCCGCACGAAATTCTTGAACCGGGAGCGGCTCGGCGCATTTGAGACGTTGAGGCCGATGAGGCGGCGAGGCTTCGAAGACGAGGAGGCGCCTTGGCAAGCGCCGGCAGAAGATAACCGCCGTCCCGCGCGGCGCACGCCTTGCGTCGGATGCATGAACGTTCGACGGGGCTTCAGGACATTTTCGAGGAGAATATGTGTGAGTATATTTAAGGACATCATCGATCAGTTGTACGCCGCGTTCTTCCAGGAACCGGCGCCCGCCCGGCAAACGCCGGTGCGACAGCCTGCCGCGCGACGCGGGGTCGCCCCGGCCGCTCCCTTCCGACCGACGACCTCCCGTCGCCCGGCTCCGGCGAACTCCCGGCCGAAAGTCTCGACGCCCCCCCGCCCGGCTGTAATGCCGGGAACCCGGGTCCATCAGATCATCAACCCGGAGGGGGAAATCTACACGATCGACACGATTTCTCCGCGATCTTCCTTCTATGGGCCGTACTGGGACGCCATCTGTCATTCGCAGAACGAAAAATGTCCGATCCGCGCCAGGATCGGCAACTCGAAACACAGTCGTACGGGTGAACATTCCGGGTATACCGTGCGTGTCGGGAACGTGCCCTGCTTCCTTCCTGCTTCCAGGGGCGGAGTCGGGTTCGACGGCCAGGCCGCCCGCGAAGTGCATGTCCGGGTCATCTCGATCGACCCGAACAACCGGCAGATCGTCGTCGAAAGGGCGTTCGAGGCCGACCCCGAATGGAATGCGGGCAACAGGAGGCTCCGGAGCGCCGTCGAGAAGCGCCGCCCCATTCGCGCCAGGATCGTCAGGCTCATGCGGAACCGGAATGACAATCCCGCAGGCCTGCTTGCCCGGAGCGATGGGCAGGATATCTTCGTGCCGGCCTCGATGTCGATGCAGGTCGTGACCTTTCCCGAGGAGTCCCTGGCGAATCTGCCCATCCTGGTCGTCGTCACCGAATGGAATGAGGGGCGGCGGGAGTTCATCGGCAGTATCGAGGAAGCCTACCGGCACACCTCCCGGGGCGCCCCGGCGCCATCGGTCAATTCGGTTAGCGTCGGTCTCTCGCTGATCGTCGACGGAGACATCCTCACAGTCCTTCTTCCCGGCAACTGCCTCGGCTATATCGACGCGAACACGATCGTGAACGTACCCGCGGAATCCCGGACGGAGCTGTGCGGAACCACGATCAAGTGTTTCGTGACGTCGGAAATCCGGGGCGCCTTTCCTCGATCGTTTCGGGTGAAGCTGGTCGTCTGATTCTTTTGAACCGGGCTTCGCATGACGTCTTTTTGGATGTGTGAAACCTCAAGCACGAAGGAGAAGCGAAAAATGTTCAACAAAGATAAAAAGTATATAAATAAATATATAACAACTTGCCGAGATACGGAAGACAACGGATATTCATCGATTCCTCGCGTCAGGATCGGGCTTGATGGAGTGCCGGCACTGATCGGAGGGAGCCCCGACGCCGTCTCCCGGGCCGATTCGTTCCGCGAACGCACCTGGGGCGCCCAGACCTGGTATCAGCGGCTTCCGGGGCGGCTGCAGCAGGAAGTCGACCTGATGGCCCGGAAGTTCCCGAAGTTCGTACTCCAGGTCGCCGAAGAGCCTCGCCAGTTCAACGGCCAGACCGTCGTCCGCGCCGGCGAGGCCCACTGGATCGGCAGGCTCCGCACGCATGCCGGCAACATCTACGCGGTCGTCATCACCTATCCCGACGGCTACCCCAACGACCAGGCGAAGGCGTTCGTCGTCCAGCCGCACATCGTGTCTTCGCCGCACCGCTACGGAGACGGCCACCTGTGTCTGTACAGCAACGACCATGGCGGCGGCGGCCAGGGCTTCACGGCCGAGGTGACCACCGCCGTCACCTACGTCGGCTGGGTGTCCGCCTGGCTGCATGCCTATGAAATCTGGGTCCGCAAGGGCGTCTGGCCGGAAGCCAAAAAGCGTGCCTGAAGCCGTTCTCTCTCCGAGGCCCGGTCCCCGAATCCGACCAAAGTGTATATGAAGGAGTATATAATATGCCCAAACGCACAGGCTTTTCCTCTCGGCCGCATATCATCGTGACGGATGCGGCGCTCCGGGCCATCCGAGAAACGTCGGCCCTGCACCCGGCGACCGAGTGCGGCGGCCTTCTTCTCGGCATCCGACGCGGCGACACATGGGTCGTCGCCGTCGCCACCGGCCCAGGCAACACGGCCCGCATGTCGTACGCGCAGTTCAGCCCCGACATCGAGTTCGCCCGGGCCCAGCTCCGGTATTTCGGCGCCCGGTACGGGTATGAATATCTCGGCGAATGGCACAAGCACCCCGCCGGAATGATGTGCCCGAGCGGGACCGACCGCCGCCAGGCCGCCGAGATCATCCGGCAGGAAGGCCTGGAATACGGCTTCCTCGCCGTCATCGCCGCCCCGATGAGCGAGAACCGGTCGGTCCTGGGCGTCCAGGCGTTTCTCATGGATTCCCCCGACGAAGCGTTCCGGCAGGTGGTCTACGGCGTCCATCCGTCGGCGATTCCGCAGGAGCCCCCGCCCGAGATTTCCCGGGCGTATCTCGACGAAACTCTGCTCGGCAATCTCCGCCCCGGCGTGACGGAATGCGTCGTCCGCGGCCGGTTCGACCAGGCGAGCGGAACCGCCCATTTCGGAAGCGGACTCGAGGGGGAGCTTTCGGCGAAGATCGTCGCCTCCGGCGCCGCCGGGAACGAGGCCGACATCGACCTGGACGCCTTCGACCTGATCATGATCGTCGATCCGGCCGGAAACGTCCGGGCATACCAGTTCTGCGACGCGGCGCCGCGCGAAGTGCCCCTTCGCCTGTACGACCCGGCGCGAGACGTCTTTCGGCGCAACGGGGGCCTCGCCTCGACCGCCGTCCTTCCCGGAAAACACGTCGTGATGATCGGGGTCGGCAGTGTAGGCTCCCAGGCCGCGCTGGAGTTCGCCCGCGCCGGCGTCGGCCGCCTGACGCTGGTCGATCCCGACCGCCTGGAGCCCGAAAACGTGTGCCGGCATGCCTGCAGTCTGGCCGATCTCGGCCGGTTCAAGGTCGATGCCGTGGCGGAGCGCGTCCGCCGGATCAAGCCCGACTGCGTTGTCGATGCCAGGCCCCTCGACGTGATGAACGAGCGCGAACTGCTCGAGGAGCTGTTCGACGAGGCCGACCTCGTGTTCGTCAGCACCGACACGAACGGCTCCCGCGGCCTGGTGAACGAGCTCGCCTGGCAGGCAGGCGTCCCGTCGGTCTACGTTTCCCTGCTCGAACGGGCCGATCGCGGCTATTGTCAGCGGATCATCCCTGGCACGACGCCCTGCCGGTGGTGCCTGAACGGCGACCAGCCCGACGTGCCGACGGGGGAGTTCGCCTACACGGCGGTCGAGTCGGAGCGTGACGTCTACATCCAGCCGGGGCTGTCGACCGACATCGGCATCGTGACCCTGCTCGGGGTGCGGATGGCGCTCGATACCCTGACCCCCGGCACGGGGTTCCCCTACGACCTGGTGTTCTGGAACAACCGCTCGCGGGAAACCGGCGAGCCCGGCTTTTCGTTCGTTCCGCGGCTCGAGGCCCGCGCCGGATGCCCGGTCTGCGGAACCGGTCTGTCGCAGGCCGTGCCGGTGGGGAGCCTGCCGCTTTCCGAACTCGTGACGGTCTCGGACACGGTGTTTCCCGACGATCTGGAACCCGAGGAACTGCCCGCGGGCGAGGCTGAGATCGGTGCAGAGAAGGAGCAGACGGCATGAACGGATGGAACGACGAGCTGGAAACCGGCCCGGGCGCATACGCCGACGGAGCTGACGAGAGCGGCGTCTTCGAAGTGGTCAATCCCGAGGGCGAAGTGTACCTCGTCGACACAGCCACGCCGGGATCTCCGCATTACGGCCCGGACTGGGCGGCGCTCTGCCGCTCGTATCTGACCGGGAGCTTCGTCGCCGGCACGATCTTCGAGGAGGTGCGGTCGAGGGCCGGCGAGTTCGCCGGATACCGGGTGCGCGTCGGGCAGATCCGCTGTTTTCTGCCGGCGAGCCGGGCTTCGGGTCTGTCGGGGCCGGGCGGAAAGACGCTGGTGGTCGCGGCGGTCCAGGACATCGATCCAAACAGCCGCAACGTGACCCTGGCCGAGGTTCGGACGACGCGGGACATGGATGTGGACGAGGTGAACGACCTGCTGGCGCACATCGAAACGGCCAGGCGGTACCGGCGCGGCCTGAGGTGCAGGGTTCTGGGCCTCGCCTGCAACCGGGCCGGCCAGCCCCGCGGGATGCTCGTCGATCTCGGCGGGCTGGAGGGATTTTTGCCGGAGCACCTGTGCATGGGGCTGACCGAACTCGACCCCGAACAGTTCGTCGACCTGCCGGTGCTGGTGGAGGTGACGGGCGTCGACCGGGAGCGGATGCAGTACCGGGTCAGCATCCGGCGCGCCTACCAGCGCCGGGTCGGGACCAGGCTCGCGCCGGTTCCGGGAACGGTCGCCCACGGCCTCGTTCTCACGGCGGAACGCGACCGGCTTCTCGTCGCCCTGCCGCGCGGGACCGTCGGGGTGGTTCGGGACGCCGAGCTGGCGCGGATAGGGGTTGCCGCCGAAAACTGGCGCGACCTCTGCGGCAGGGTTCGAGCCTTCCGCGTTGGGGATCGGCTCGAGGGGCCCGAAGGGCCGGCGATCTATGACCTCCATCTTCCCGACGCTCCGCGGCGATCCGAGCCCCGGCTTCACATTCCGGGATATTTCGGGGAGGATGACGGAAGCAGTGAATCCGCGCCGGAAACGGCGTGTGAACCTGATCCCGTCATGGGCACTGAAAGCCCGTACGGCGCCGTCGTTCCCAGCGTCTACTACACGGATGCGAGTTTCCGGCGTGGCCACCGGCGCGCCAGTTTTTCGATCGTGGGATTCTGCCGGCCGCCCGCCGTTCCGGATGACCTGGTGCGGGACGTGCTTCTCGAGGCCGAGGAGACCAGCGATCCCGATATCTGCGGCTTCACCGGCGTCATCCGGGCCCTGGGGGTCACGGAGACCGAGCTGATGGGCGTGTGGGCCTGTGCCGTGCTGGCGGCCCCGTCGATCGGGGAAAACGGGCGCCTGGTCATCTATACCGACAACCTCGACGTGGTGCATGCCGTCCAGGACGTCGCCTACCGCGGGCCGTACCGCGACATCGTCGCGAAGATCCGCGCCGTCCTGCCGAAGGGCCGTCTCGCGGTGCGGAAGGTCAAGGGCCATGCCGGCATCGACGGCAACGAGTGGGCCGATTACCTTGCGAAGCGGCGCATGCAGAAGCTTGCAGATGAATCTTCCTCGTCCATTCGCACAAAAATTGAACCCGATCATCCCGGCCGTCTTTCTTCCATCGACGAACGGTGAGTTCGATCTCATTTCACGAACCAAGGAGCATGAATATGAGCAACTTCAATCCTTTCCGGAACAATCCTCCCCGCCCGAAGAACAACCGCTTTTCGAACTCCCAGCCGGAGAACGGCGACCCCCTCGACATCGAAGACCTGCTGGTGAACGGCACGGCGAAGGCCAAGGTCATGCCCGACGGTCGGATCGTCCACTCCCGCGAAGGCCACCAGGTGGAAGGCGGGACGAACCTCCTCAAGGACCGCGTGTGGGGTTGCGCCTGAAACGGTCGTCTTTTTCCCGTCCCGCGAACGAGCGGAAGGAGAGTCGATATGCTGAAGAATATATATAAAGTAATATCTATATTCATCATGACGGCGCTCCTCGTCTGCTGTTTCGCCGATCCGGCATCGGCACAGCCGATGACGACTGTGGCGATCAAAAAGGTACCGCCGTCGAAAATTGGGGTCATCATCAGATTCGTTCGGCTCCTACTGGTGGCGAAGGACCGGTATGACAAGTTCCGGCGCTGGTCGCCGCCCCTGCCTCAGAACTCGGGCGGGCACTGGCTCGGAAGTCTCCTGGCGCTGGTCGCCTGGGTCGCTTTCGATGTCGATGCCGACCCGGTTATCGAGCCGAAGCCCCTGCGCGGGTTCGGCGCGTATTTCGAACAGCCCCCCTCTCCCGTTCTTCCGGCGTATCTCCGCCCGGGGCCGGACGGCCTCTGATCGCTTGCTTGAAAGGGGTTGCATCATGAGAAACGCTTTCATCGCCTGCATGCTTCTCTGCGTCCTCATCGTGATCGCCCACCTGGTCGACGCCCGCAAGGCCACTCCGGCCCCCGTTCAGGCCGAGGCCCCGTCGGTGCGGCCGGCCGCGCCTGTCAGCCATGCGAAGCTGATCGACATGGTCGGTCAGCGGGTCGCGTATTTCCGGCGCGAAGAGAAGCGAACTCTGATTCCCGAGATCAATCGAGCCTTTTCAGGCTTTTTTGGCGGTTGTGAGAGCAGGATCGAGACGTTTCTCGACTGGCAGTATTCATATCGTGCGAAGTTCAACGGCGCATGGAACGGTGTCTGCAACGTCTGCGAGAAAGGCGGAAACTGGGCGAAGAGCCTGCTCGGCTACGAGACCAGGCCCGCCATCGACCGGAACGAGGTCATGTGCCGGGAAAAGTTCGCGGAGCTGGTTCTTTCCGAGAGCCAGCTGACGGGCTGTATCGGAGAGGCAAGCGACCGCTTCCAGAGCACGCTCGTCCGGCACTCGATGGATTTCATCACCCAGCTGAACGTGGACCTGTCGAAAGCTCTCTCACGGGAGTTCGGCATCCAGATGTCCGAACAGGAAATCCAAAAAGCGTTCAGCATCATGCTCGACCGGCTCCGGCTGTCCTCGGAGTTGCAGAAAGGCGTGGGGAGCGCGGTCATCGGCGTTCTTGCCGCCGAGTACATCGGGGCTTCCGCCGGCGCGTTCGTCGAGATGGCGATGAAAACCTGGATGGTCGGCACGTGGTATGCGCAGTTGTCGACGTCCGGCCAGATCATGGCCTACATGGGGCTGATCCAGGCGCCTACCTCCATGCTGACCGGGGCCGTCGGCGGCGCGGTGAGCATGGGCGTCGGGCTTCTTGCGATGGCCGCCGTCGACTGGGTGTTCGAATGGTATACCAGGCCGGATGTCAAGGCGAAGATCGTTTCGTCTCTGCGGGGGCTTCATGCCGGCCTCTGGTCGGGAAGCGCGACCGCGAAAGGCATGAGCGCTCTCTGCGATGAAGCCATCGACGACGTTTCCGACGCCATCGAGCGGCTCTACCGGCAGGCCATCGAACAGGTTCTCAGGGAAAGAGGCCTGATCAGCTGACGATCGCCGCCGCCACCAGTGCATTTTTCCCGGGCGGAAGATTTTTATTGTCCTGTTCCGCGACGGACGTGACGAAAAAATGAGCCTACGCGGCTTTCAGCGCGGTTCTTGCCGCTCTCGAGAGAAAGGATGATCGGGAAAGACCGTGCTTCTGAACAAAAGAATCGATTTCGTGCAGGAGGTTTTCTGGGATCGTGATGTTGATCCGCTTGGCCCGACTTTCGAAAGCCGACAGATCAACGTCTACCATCACCCAGATACCACCGGAAAAGTCGGGGTTCTTCGCAAGAGTTTCGATATCGGATGCCTTGGGAATCGCTTCTCCTTCGTCCAGATGACATTCGATCGCTTCCTGGACATTCTTGATGGCTTCCTCGAGCGTGTTGCCGGAAGTGAAACACCCGGGAAAATCAGGAATGGTGACACCAAAACAACTTTTCTTGTCCTTGTGGACGACGACGGGAAACAACATGCCTTACCTCCTCTTCCAGCCGGCTTGCCGGTAGATGCTTCGAAGTGTGCTCAACGGGAAATCCTTCGAAGGATGTTTGACCGTGACCTTTCCCGGCTTGGTCAGATGCTTGAACTGGTGATGACTTCCCTTTGTCGTGGCCAGATACCAACCGTCTTCTCTGAGCCTCTTCAGAATTTCTGCGCTCTTCATGTGTGTAAGTATACACACTCCTTCGGGGCGAGTCAATTTCCGGTCGACGAACAAAGCGGATGACTGCGGAGGTTTCTATCCCTGATTTGGTGGGGTTTGGCTTCCTTCAGGCAATGTTTCGTCGAGAACATCCGCCATCGACCCGGGCGAAAGAGCCGAGGGTGAGGCTTTTCTCGAGAAGCTGTCTGGAGATCCGGCGGCCGCATGCGCACCAGGTCGCGAAATGCTCGCAGTTGTTCCGGAGCAGATCGTAACCTCCGAACGTCGTTCCCAGCGCGGCTCTGGCTCGCCGAACCGCCTCCGCCCGCCCGTCGGGAAACGCCACCCGGTCGTCCGTGTGAACGCCGAGCACCCCGCCCGCCACGCTGTCGAGAAAGGTGCCCCGCTCGAACTCCGCGAGCGTGGTTCGCCGGATGCGCGCCGAAGACGGGGTCGGCCCCGTGAAATGGATCACCTTTCCCCGTCCGTCGTAGACGCCGTAATGCCGGTAGCGCTCGAAATTCAGCATCAGCCTCAGCCCCGGCGGAAGAAGAGGCGTGCCTGCGACGAGCCGGAACGCCGCCGCCAGAAGACCGGTCTGCTCGGGTTCGACGGACAGGAACCGGCCGTCGACGGCTTCCACGACTCGCGACGTCATACTGCGAAACACGTAGATCACGCTTCCGGGCCGGATGTTCATCTCGTCCTCCCTTGCCGGTTCACGGTGTATCCTCTTCGACAATGGAAAGGGCGCCATCCCCCCGCCGGTTCAAAAAGAAGTTTTCACAGAAAGTGATATAGAATGGCGAAGTTTCCTGGATGTGATCAGGAAAGAATCGAAGAAATTTGGAGGATTGCCCGGTTGTGGAATACTTTCACGATGAAAAAAATCGCATACAGGCTGATATTGCGTATCGTCTTGGCTGGATTGCCCATCAGTATTCGACGCTCAATCTTCCCGAGTCAAAAAATTACTCCTCCACCCTGGATATCTGCATCCTTCAAAATCTCTTGACCAATTGCGTGGAGTTGATCAAGGCGATGAGTGAGAAAGAATTAAAGAATATACTATTCAAAAGGAGGATCTCCCACGAACCATTCTGGTCTCTGGTGATTGATGATATTCGGCAAAATACATTTCAAGAGGAGCCGCCAACGGTTCGCGATATACTATGGCATTTGAGAAACTCTCTCAGTCATCCCACCCCGGTCGATCTCTCTTCTTCATATCCGTCTACCGGGTTCACGACGATCCCGAATAAAACAGACATTATCAGCACATACGCCTTCGTCGTATCGCCTGACACGATAAAAAACAGACCGAAATATTACAAGACCGAGGAGAAAGCACTCGAGGCTCTCGACAAAGTGAAGGACGGGAGCTTTCCGAAAAGCGTCTCGATCGGTCGCTCGGTTTCGGGTGAGTATTCATTTTTTCGCGAGGGAAAACCCTTTGCGCGAATATTTCAGATCAACCTGACACCGGCAAAACTGCATGTGCTTGTCCTGGAGCTGAGTAATTATCTGGCCCAGCCGATACAGGAAAAATGGGATGGCTACACGATCACTTCTTTGATCGCATGAGGTGTCGTCGCGCCCGAGCCCAAGGCCTTCCTACATCCCTCTCTCCTAGCTCTTCTCATGCGGCGCCGGATTTTAACAGGCATCCGATGCTTGTCCTGAGCCTGTCGAAGGGACGTGAACCACTCGTGCTTCGACAAACTCAGCACGAGCGGTAACGCTAAACCGGCTTTTAATATCTGAAACTTCATAACGGACAATGATGAAACGGCCCCGCCAGGGTGAACCGGCGGGGCCTTCTGCCATTGACGCGAACCAATGAGAACGGCTGAATCAGGATTTACACGGACTGCGCAAGGCGGTGACCGTATCCCGGAACTCCTTCTTTCGCTTGTCGGAACAGCCCCATTTTATCGTCTTTTCCAGGATGTCCGCGGCATCGGCGCGATCTTGGGAAAGTTGCCACGTGAGGGCTTTTTTGATGAACCCGAGGCGGACGTCATCGAAGGGGCACCCGGCTTTATACCCGGCCACGGACTGAGCTTTCTCGAACTGGGCCTGGAATGCTCGAAGTTCCTTTCGCTCTTCGGTGAGCGCCGCGAGTTCGCGCTTTTCCCGATCTTCTTTGCGGGTTCGTTCTATAGAGATCGCGATATTCGCTTGTCCCTGGATATCCAGTTTCAGGGCGCCGTATCCGATGGCGGTTTTCGCGCCGAACCCCAGCCATTTGCAGGCAAAGGCGAGAAGCTTCCCGACGACGTCATTCATCCCGATCTGGGAAGGGAACGGCGTATTTCGGGCCTGGATGACGAACTGGAACTTCGTTTCTGCCGGAATGGCGAGGAACGGGATAGGATTGGGACTGCCGGAATCGTGGGGCGACTTGCCCGATTGATAGTAATCGGAATAATGCGGCGTCATGACTTCGACGCACATCTCACCCTTCGGGGTGACGGGGATGACATCCCAGAACGTCAGACTGCCCCGCGTATGAATCGAGTTTCTGAACTTCTTGTCTTCGCCGAGCCTTCGAAGAAACGTCTCCGGGGCTTTCAGACACGCTTCACGTTCATCCCGTTCGATCTGGAGGCTCGAGATGAACTCCTTCAGATCGGGCCGCTTTGCAATTTCCGGAATCTGGTCTTCGTACGCTTTCTGCCATGCGCGGTCTTCGTCGGTGGCATTCTTTTTCGGAAAGGTCGAGCAACCCTCTCCTTCGAAGCCGAACAGACGCCAGACATCGAGGAGACAGAACTCAGGAAACGGCCGATTGGAATGGTATTCATCCGGGAAGAGCGCGAGGTGCTCAGCCGCACGCCGCATGACCCCCTTGACGCCGGAGCCGCTGAGATACGGGATCCCGTACGGGGTCAGAAACGCGAACCCGTTTCCAAGAGGATGCTCGTTTCCGAGGCCGGTGGTGAAGGGCGCCTGGGAGATACAGGGAAAGATCATGCAGTCATTGCCCGACGTCGTCGCCAGTATTTCCTGACGTTTGACAAGCGATTTGGCAAGCTCTGCGACGTGCCCTTTCATCGACAGAATGCGAGAGAGCGCCTGCCCCTTTTCTTTCGTTGTCGGCACCCACGCGGCTTCCCAGATCGGCAGAAACAGGCTGAATCGATGGCCTGGAGGTATATCGGCCTGTGTCAGAACTGATTGGAGATAGTTCGGCGCGGCAGGAATCAACATCGTTCCCTCCTTTTCATCCCTGGGTGGCTGCGAGCTGTCTGAGCCATTTGAGGAAGTCCAGCGCTTCGTTCGTCGCCTGCATATACGTATCAGAATTGAATTGCACGATTTCATTCATCGCGGCGTTGAACTCATCGGAAGTGACGAGACGGCGCTCTTTCAGCCACCCAAGAAGCGCAGTGACGAGATGGTTTCCCTGCTCCGTCTTGCGGGAATTCCAGAAAGCCAGAGCGGCCATCAGGCCATTCCCCATGATGAGTGCGGGTGCGCCCTTGGCAAGACTCGTGAAATCATTGGGAGATGCCTTTGCCTTCTCCCAGGCAAATTTGGCTCGCTGTTGTTCGAGGCTCATCGTCAGTTCTCCTTTCCGTTCCCCGCCGTCACGGCGGTGACGAGAACGAGACCGCGGCCGGTGGTCGCGTCTCCGCCCATCTGGACCAGAGTCCCACCGATTCCCGCGAGGTCGCCCTCGCCCTGGAAAATAGCCGTCAGAGCCTCAGCCGCTTTTCGACGCGTATTCGATTCCTTGCCTTTCGTCCGTTCGATCGAGGCGAGCGTCAGGCCGGCGAGAATGCTTTCGGGCGGCAGATTTTCGGTATAAAACAGAGCGCCGTTCGCCGCGGTTCCCGTGGTGTCGTCGATCTTCACATGGGGTTCCACCGCGGTGCAGTGTCGAACGAAATAATCGAAATCCGTATTATTGAGAACAACGAGATCTTCACGAAGCTTCTTTTGGAAGTATTCGAAATGGGTCGAGTCGGGAAGGCAGGTTTTCGCGAGCCATTCGGCGATCGGCTTGATATCCGGCCCGGTGGCGGCTTTGGAAAACTCGTACGACTCGAGGTATACCTTTCCCTGCAGAATCTGCGAGTCCGTGGCGACGAGAGCCTGGCCTTGCTGGACCGCCGGAACCTGCCACGCGACCTTCGCGCCCGCATTCGCCGCCAGCCGCTCGAGGCGCGCCAGGGCATAGGGGCATGTAACATAAGCATAGGTATTTTTCAGCGAGCGGACGGGGAACGCGACGAGATGGGCGTCGGTGAACGAGACGGCGCCGGCATGGAGTTCCTTCGCGCTCGTGTCGGACCCGAACAGTTCATCGATCGTCTTCTGCTTTTCCCCGCCCCATACATGGGTGAGATGGTGGCGGACGGCGCCCTTGATGCCGGCGCCGTTGATCACGGGATGATTGCTGTGGACTTCCCGCTGGATGGGGTTGTCGATCGCGCCGACGGCGGTTCCGGCTCCCATGTGGAGGGGCGTGGTGCAGTAATAAAATACCAGATTCTTTTTTTCAAACATATCGTGCTCCTTTTCAAAAAACCTTCATGCGATACGCTTCAGACAACAAGCGGCGAAAACGGCAAAGCCTCTCTACCGCTTCATTCGATCCAGACCCCAAGATGTGCCCTGTTGAAGCCCTCGGCCCGATGGACCGAGGCTTCACCATCTGTCCAAAGACCGTTTTCCACCCAGGATGCGAGGGCGTCTACCTGGCCGTCGAACTCGTCGAACCAGTAGACCGAACCGGCAGGAACGGCGCGGAGCGCCGGCTTGGGGGCTTCTCTGGCGAGGTCCCAGCCGGAAACCGTTTCACTGCCTGCCAGTGCCGCGCATGCCAGACGCGCCGAAAAGCCCTTGCCTCGCAGGCGGTAGGTGCCGTCGATGTTTTCAACCAGGCTGGGGACCCAGCCGGTGTTGAAAATGCCCGGCGTGACCATGACGAGCCGGAAGGCCCCCGTAGAGCGGATGCGCTCGACGGGCGGCGGCGCCATCTTCCATGTGCAGAGGCGGTAGTCGGCCCCTCTTCCGTCTCCGGCGAGTCGGAGACCGCCGCATTCAGGCAGGGATGTACCGACGCCCTCGATGCCGACGAGGAAGCCAACGCCATTGTGAAGACTGATCGCATTCGACGTAAACAGCTTTCCGTCGGCGGCGGTTCTCGTCTGGCCGTCAAGGGCAATGCCGAGACGAAGTTCGCTTTTCCAGAGCGCGCCTGACGCGTGAAGCTCCGTTGAAGGCGGAATTTTACCGGCGAGGGTGTCGTTCCAGCCTTTCTCGGTGAGCCAGAGGGAACCCAACGGCTTTTTTTGCGGTGCCTGAAGAATCGGAACCAGCGGCAAACGCGAGGAGAGCCGGGTGTGATCGAGCGGTTTTTCCGGTTTCAGGCGTCGAAGAATCAGCCCTTTCTGGTCATCAAAAGCGAGAAGATCGGCGGGAAGCGGGTGAAGAGGGGATATGGCTCCCTGGACGTTCCGCGCCAGGGCGACCAGAGTGATGCGGAAGGAGCCGGGTTTGGCGGCGGAGCCGAGGATCGCTGAAACGACGGCATCCGAAGGGGCATCGCCGCGCTCGACGGCGGGGAGAGATTCCGGGTGAGCCGCGGCGAGCGAACTCCTGAACGCGCCGGCAAAGACGGAGGGACGGGGCGGCATGATCGTCTGGCCGGATTCGGCGCCACTGCTTCCGAAATGATGGTTTCCGCGGGGAAACATGACGTCGCAAGGGGTGACGAAGTAATAGGCGGTCATTTCTTGCTCCCTTCGCTGAGAATTTCCCCCGAGCGGGATTCCCGGGCAAGGAATTCGGCGACCGAAAGGAGCCCTATGAGGCTCTCTCCGCGCTTCTCGGCAGGAACGGACGACGAGTTCCAGATCGCGTGAACGGTTTTCACGGCCGTTTCCGGGCTTCCCTTATGCCGCTGGAACTGGTGTGCGAGCAGGGCCTGGGCTATTTCCCGTGACGAAGCGGCCGTGGGGTCGCTTTCGACGGGCAGGTCCTTCAGCCACTCGGCGGCCGCATACGCGGCCCGGCGCGACAGGTCGGAATTGATGGAAAACTCGCTCTTCAGGCTCTGGAGAACACCGAACGTCGAGTTTTCGCACATCGTCGCCCGCGTGGGGGTGGCGTTCGTCTCGGCCCACCAGCGGTCGGTGAAAGAGACCTCGCCGCCGCTTCGTTTCAGGACCCTGATGCAGAAGGCGTTCCGGCCGGCCTTCTTGGCCGTCTGTTCAGCCTCGCGAAGCGACCGGAGGGCGATGGTGAGGGGAGTCTGGTGGTGAACCACGACCGCACCGATCGACGCGGTGGCTTTTTCTCCCATCATCTGCATGAGCCGTGTGTCGAGCCGGGCAAAGCCGTTCTTCAGGAACAGGGCCTTGCGATGCGCCGTCGCAGGGAATTCCGCCTCGATGCCGCTGTAGCCGAGTCTGAGACCGATCATCGCGTCGAGAAGTTCGTCGACCGAAACCATCGCCAGAACGTCATCGCCGCCGGCGTAGAGCAGTTTCCCCTTGCACAGGTCTTCCATGATGAAGGGGGCGAGGACGCTCGAGAAGGAGTTGAGGGCCTGGGATATCGCGGCATGGCGACCCGGCGAGCTCGGTCGCAGGGCTTCGAGATAGGCTCTGAGGTCGTCGGACTTCGGTGCGGCCCGTTCGACGGCGGATTTGATCTGAGGGTGCCAGCAGGCTTTGTATGGCAAACGATATTTGTCTTCGTTTCCGGCAAGCCAGGCCCCCATAAAGTCACCGTCCATCAGAATCAGGGCGTAATATTTTTCGATCGACCGGCCCGCGACGTTTTTCACCAGTCTGCTCAGATGCTCATATGCCGACGTGGTGCGGTCATCGAAGGCCGAAACATCTTCCGAAATTCGATCGAACGCTGCAGGCAGAGTCCTGATAACCTCTCGAACCAGCGGGCTTCCGGATGGGATTCTGCGCATCAGTTTCCGGGGAAGGGCCACCGAATGGATATTCTCCGGTATCGCCTTCTGCAGGTCTCTGAAGGGTTGTGCCTCCGTGTCTGCGCGATCGATCAGATGCTCGAGGGTCGTCGCCAATGCCATGGCGTGGGTGCTCACCACGTAACGATGGACGCCCTCGAGTCCGGCGACGTCCTTCACGCGATCGACGAAAATCGCCGGCCACAGGCGCTTGAGGGCGCAGACCCCGCAGAGGTGTTCCCCCTTCTTGATGCCGAGCTTGCCGGCCGCCCCGTTCCAGATCGTGGCGATCTCGCGCCGATCGCCGGGAGGGATCGACAACGACTCCGCAGACCCCGAGAGCCACTCGCGTTCGCCGCACAACGTACAGCGGAACCCGGTCTGCTCGAGTTGGTCGAAGGTGCGTGCGGTTTTCGCGGTTGCCAGCATCCGTTCCGAGAGTGAAAATATTGAAGGATATAATATTCCTGGGTTCGGTTCGAAGAACTTGACGCCGTCGAGGGTGATGTTTTTGCTGAGGACCTTCCAGACGGGTTGTCCGAAGAAATCATCCGGGGTCCCCTGCTCGACGCAGGCATGAAAAGAGGAGACCAGCTTGTCGAGATCGTTTCCGGCGCAGGTGCCGGGCCACTCGACGGCCGCCCAGAACACGTGAGGGAAGCCTGCGAGCTGTTTCTCGATCTGGTCGAGCCAATGTCCCGTATCCTGGCCGGACACTCGTTTTGCCGCTTCGATGGCCCATGCGCGTGCGGCATTGCGTGCGGCAGTGCAGGCTTTTTCGGCAAGCTCGCCGGCCTTCGAGCGGGGAACCAGCGCGAGGAACTTGTTGGGAAGGGCCGCCGCGAAGAGCGGGTTTTCGTCCGTGGTTTTCTTCAGCCAGTCACTGCCTTTGAAGCGTTCCCGCCAGGCGTCTTTCGCACCCGCCGCTTCGGCGAGGCCGAGAAGCCAGGCATCGACGACCGCAAGCCCGCGAAGTTGGGGGAAAAGGAAAGCATCGGGGCCGATTTCCTCGGCGATCGCCCGCATCGCTTCCCAGACGAGCATCGAAAGCAGGTGAGAGCCGGACCAGAGATCCGACGTCGAACGGGCCTGGGCGATGAATCCCTGCACGGGGCCGAAGCTCATCGAAAGAAGCGCCGGGCCGTCGTTTCCTTCCATCGCCCCGGCAAAGGCGGAAACTGTGTCGAGGTGGTTCCAGATCGAGTGATCGGGAACCCGCGTGTCGGCCGGAAGGACTCGCCACAAGGCATCCAGGCCTGGCCGGCCGAGTTCCGAGCCGAACCGCCAGAAGGCAAGGCAGGTAAGCCGGTCGTCACCGTGGCCGAGTTGGATCAGGCTTCGGAAATGCTCCAAGCTGACGGCTTTCACCTGCTGATAGTCGAGCTCGCCAAGGCTTTTCAGATCGAATTCCCGGCCGGTCAGGGGGTGGATGAGAACCGGTTTGTCAGCGAACCGGACCTGGGTCCAGGGTGCGAACCTGCCGTCGGCCTCGTTGCGCGGCCACTGAGGGCGGTCTGCGGCCGACGACCAGCGGTCGGCGGTTTTCACGTCGTCATCAGGAGTGTCGAGCTTGAGTTCGGCCCGGAGGTTTTTGATCGTGCCGCCTTCATGGCCGCTCGGATCCTGGAGAAGAACGAGCGCCTTTTCAGCGGGATCGTGAAGCCAGGCCGTCAGTTTTTT
>DAOSOK010000059.1 GCA_035373905.1 Candidatus Ozemobacteraceae bacterium
ATCGATGCCGGGGATCGGCGGCTTGAACGCTTCGGCGCCCGGGGCAAGAATGAGCTTGTCGTAGGGAAGCGTGTATTCGCGCTTTGCCTGGAGATCGCGGACGGTGACTTCCTTCTTCTTCGGGTCGATCCGGACGGCTTCGTGAAGCGTACGGACGTCGAGGGCGAGCCGCTGTTTGAGCGATTCTGGCGTCTGGAGAACGAGGTCGTCGCGATCTTTGATGATGTGGCCGATATGGTAGGGCAGTCCGCAGTTGGCGAAACTGACGTACGGACCGCGTTCGAGAACGATGATCTCTGCATGCTCGTCGAGGCGGCGGGCCCGGGCGGCAGCCGATGCTCCTCCGGCAACCCCGCCGATGATCACAAGCCGTCTGTTCATTGTTCATTCCTCCTCAGATGAGTTTCGTGGCGGCGGTTGTCCGCCCCGTCGGAGCGGCCAGCCGGAACGCAGTGGGACTGGCATTTCGAAAGGCAGTTCAGAAGCTGCAGCAGCCCTTCATGGGCAAGCGAATACAGGGAATTCGTGTGGTGACGCCTCTGTTTCACCACGCCGCTGGTTTTCATGATTCGCAACTGCTGGGACACGATCGCCTGGGGCAGATCGAGCAGTTCAGCCAGCCTGCCGACCGGCTTTTCCCCGTCGGCGAGAGCCTCGAACAGGCGCAATCGCAACGGATGGCCGAGCGCTTTGAGGCTTTCGGCGATCAGAGGCAACGCCTCGGCGGTGATCGTAAAAATCGAATTATTCATATATAGCAATAATA
This sequence comes from Candidatus Ozemobacteraceae bacterium, assembly GCA_035373905.1. Classification (NCBI taxonomy): domain Bacteria; phylum Candidatus Rifleibacteriota; class Candidatus Ozemibacteria; family Candidatus Ozemibacteraceae; species Candidatus Ozemibacteraceae bacterium. Next base: position 767 of record DAOSOK010000059.1, read on the forward strand.
CTATGTGTTGTTCGGCATGTCAAATTCTTTTTCTGCGTGGCGAGCAGCACGGAAATCACCGAAAACCATGCCGGTTTTTATGAGTATAATTGAAAGGAACACTCTCCTGAGGGAGGAATCTACCTGTTATGAAGCGGTTGCTGGTGCTGGCGGCGCTCGTGGTCTGCGGCGACTTTGTCTTTGCAGATGCGGTGTCGGCCTCGATCACGCATTATACCTTTCCCGTGAATGTCTCGCTGGAACTCAAGCGCGTCGATGCAAACCAGGTCGATGCCTTCGTGAACTCGCGAATCGGCGTTCTTTCCCAGGTGAAACTGTTTTTCGAAAGCTCCGACGACGTGCGCGTCGAGCCTGCTTCCGCCACGATCGACCGGTTGCCCGTCGCTCGCCCCGCAACATTCAGACTGGCCGTCACCAAAACGGGGCGTCCGACCGACGCAAGCGGCTCCTGGATCCGCCTTCGGGCGGTCTATCTTCCTGATTACGAGGCCCTGATCGAATCGGTCTCCGACCCGGAAACCTATCCCGACGACGGCGAGCGGCAGCGGTTGATCGACATCGCAGCCCGAAATCAGGCTTCCCATGCCCTGTATACCGATGCAACGCGCCTCGCCATCGAAACGGCCGACGCCCTAAGGAGGACGCCATGACCACACGACGCTCATTCTTGCTGATCCGTCTTCTTCCCGTTCTTTTCCTGTTGGCCGTCTGCAATCGGGCGGCCGCGATCGAGACGCAGTTCGAGTTCGTCTACCAGAAGGTGACGGCGATCGAGTACAAGGAAGAAAAACAAGACCGGAAGTGGTGGGAAAAAGCCATCGACTTCGGGAAAACCGTGCTCGACAAGGGCAAAATGGTCGTCGATCAGGCCAGGATGCGCTTCTTCCCGGACGATTATTCCGGCCCGGTTCGTTCCTGCAAGGATGGAAAAGTCTCGTACAAGGTCGAGCGCGTTACAGTCCGTGATGAAGCCCATCTGCTCCAGCTCATGGGAGTGAAGAACGGCGATCTTTCGACGCTGACGAACGGCCAGCTCGGACTTCTCGAGTCGTATCGGTATTCGAAGTCCCAGGCCGTGAAGGAGCGGGCTGCTTACGGCTACAAAAAGGATGTGAAGGTTCTTCTCACCGACTTGACGGAGGGCGAAAAACTCATCGCCGCGATGAATGGACAGAAGAAGGCCGATGTGGCGTCCGCCATGCGGAAAGACTTCTGGCCGATGTCGCTCGGATCGATCCAGCTCAACTCCCAGTGCTACGCCGGAAGCAACTGGAAGACGGAGGCGCAGGGCCTGTTCATGCACGAGTTCTGCCACACGCTCGACCGCGCGATTCCCGCCGGCCTGCTCGACGAGGGCGTGAAGACCTTTGTGAAGCAGGGCGGATTTTTGTACGGGTCTGACGGCACCCACTACCTGGACGAGCGGACGAGCGCCCGCGTCGCCTTCATGGAAGGCTGGGCGATGTTCAACGAGATTTCCGTCACGGGTGAGGCGGACTATTACCGCAGGAGCCTGAAAACGATCCGGATCGAGGATCGCAGTGGAAATTACAAGGAATACCCGGCTGCTTCGCTCACCGGCAAAGACCTTCTGGCCGTCGAGGGCGTCAACGCCCTCATTCTCAACGACATCGTCGCGGCCGTGCCCGGCGGGAAGGAAAAGATGTTCAAGGCGTTCGCCGCTTCGAACCAGCCGTTCCATTCGCTCAAGCACCTGGCGAGCGAGTTCGTGAAACAGAATCCCGACCAGGCGGGGGCGGTGCTTGCGGCGATCGATGCGAACACCCTCGGAAAGCTCAGTAACGCCGAACTGAAGGCGCTGGTCGGCGAGGGTGCCGCCGTCGACGCCTGGCTGGCCGCGCGGAAAACCGCCTCGACGCCGGTCGCAACGTCGACCGCCGACGTCTCCACCGAGAATGATTCCGGCGTGAAGGTCATCAGGCGCGGGTCGAACCCCTTCGGGGTCGGGCAGTGAGCTCCGGGAATCGCGTGTGAGAAGCTGAAAACGGGAGAATCGACATGTCTGTCGCCGGAAAAAGGATACCTATAGCTATAATAGTGGTTGTTATTCTCATTGGTCTGCTGACGCCGAAGACGGCGATGGCCACCGAGAGCGAGTTCGAGTTCTACTACCAGCGGATCGAGGCCGTCGAGCAGATCAATACTCCCAAGCCCGAAGGCTGGTGGGAGAAGACGAAGGCGTTCGTGAAGGGCGTGGGAAATGCCATCGCCGGAACGTTCGAAAAGGTGACGAGGAGCTATTTCCCCGGCGAAGGCGAAAAACGCTGGTATTCCGAGAAAGACAAGAACATCGCCTACAAACTCGAACGCACGAAGGTGAAGAGCGAGGCGCACCTGCTCGAGTTGATGGGCGCGAAGAACGGCGACGTTTCGAAGTTGACGGACGGACAGAGAGCGCTTCTGGCCGGTTACCGCCATTCCCAATCTCAGTCCGTCAAGGATCGCATGTCGGTATCGTACCGGTCGAAGATCGCCGTCATGCTGTCCGACACGACGGGGTTCGATGATTCCAAGAAGTTTCCTCAGGTCGAGAACGACTTCTGGCCGAACTCGACGGGTCGCATGATCCAGATGAGTTCGAACTTCTTCAACTACTGGGGCAGCGATGACGACGCGAAAGCGACGTTCGTTCACGAGTTTTCGCACTCGTGCGACCGCACCGTGAAAGAGTTCATCAAGCCCTACGGCAAGGACGGCCGCCATATGTGCAGCGAACTGACGCATTCGCGCACGGCGTTCGTCGAGGGATGGGCCGAGTTCAACGAGATGCTCGACTTTTCTTTCGAGCGGGAACGCATCCAGAGATCCATCGGGACGATCAAGATCGAGCAGGGCAACGGCGAATACAAAAACGTGCCGGCGACCGATGCCTCGATCTCCGGGAAGGATCTGATGAACGTCGAAGGCGTCGTGGCCAACCTGTTCTACCGCATGGCGACCGAGCTTCCCGATGGGCGGGCCAAGGTGTTCGCCTCGTTCAGGAACACGAACGTCTACTGGCGGACGACGCAGAAGCTGCTCAGGGATTACGTGCAAAAGAACCCGGCGGATGCGAAGGCGCTTGCGGAAATTCTGAATGGGGAAACGCACGGCAAGCTCAGCGACGCCGAAATGCTCCTCTACCTAGGCAACAATGCCGATGTCCAGAAGTTTCTGAAAACCCGGAACACGGCATCGACGGTTGCCGTTTCCCCGGCGGGAACCTCTTCCGATTCTTCCGCCGCCGATGCGGGTGTGATCGTCAACCCATCGACGACCGGTTCGAAGAACCCGTTCACGGGCAAAGTCAAATGATTCCGCCCTGATCTCTCGAGACGGCGAAAAACCGCCCCGGCTTCGAGCCGAGAGGCGGTTTTTCGTTTTCGGTGCGGGCCGGGCTCAGCTGAACTCTTTGAGCAGTTCCTCGAGCTCGGGATCGTTGAACTCTTCGTCGGCGCTGTTTTTCACCATGAAGATGAGTTTCTTCATGTCCAGTTCGGAAAGGGGTTTGCCCTTGGAACGGGCCAATTCTGCCTCGTCGCTGAGGAATTTGCGAAGGAATTTTTCCCGCGTTTTTCTGTCGGTCATCACTTCCAGAAGACGATCGGCGAGAACCTCCGGGGCGACCATCTTGTAAGTGCCGTCGCGAATCTGGCGGGTGAGTTCCTCGAGTCGCTGCATCCGGGCGAGCTTCGCCTGGTCAAGCAGTCCCGGCGAGGGGGTTTCGGCAAGGCCGGAAGGCCGGGAAAGCGTGAAGCTGTCCGGCTCGTTTTTGGACTTGAGAGTTTTGTCGAAGGAGTCGCCCTTCGTCTTGTCGGCGGCATCCTTCGGCTTGGAATGCGTGATGATGATGGTTTTCCCACCGGGACCCTTGATCGAGTCGACCATAACCTGAAACTCCCTTGTACATCCATGTCGTGTGGGCATTTTTTGCCCTATCTACAAAAAATATCGGCACATCCAGCCGAAAAGTTTACAGGTGAAAATTTCCCGGAAAAATTCCGGACCGATGCCCGGGAGGAGATATCCCGCAGATCGCGATCATTCCTGAATCCGGGCGCGAGATTCTCAGGGTGTAGGCGGTGGATGCCGATAGTGGAAAGGAAGAGAATATACGCGGTTCACGGAGGCAAACGATGTCCAGGCGACTCTGGTCCATACTGCTCATCATGGGCGGATTCAGCATCCTGTCGGCCCAGTCGGATGTTCTTTTGCAATCCGTTTCGGCGGCCGGTGGGCGCAATGCCAGGGAAGCATATCTCGAGCAGTTTCAGGCCGGCGAATCCGCCATGGCGGCGCGGCGATATGATGCCGCCATACGGAGTTACCAGGCGGCGCTCGCCATCCAGGGCGAGCAGGTGCGGCCGAGATTCCGGCTTGCCCAGGCGCTCGTGGAGTCGGGCCGGGCGGCCGAAAGTCTGCCTCATTTCGAACGCCTGCTGGCGCAGGCGCCCCAGAACATCCCGGCGCGTATTCTGCTCTCGCGGGCGTTGATCGATACCGGCCGCGGGGCGGAAGCGGCCCGCCATCTCGAATGGATTCTCCAGGTTCAGCCAGGACATGCCGAAGCGGCTTCCCTGCTGGCAGCGTGCGGTACGGCCGGCAAGCCGGCCGCGGCCATGGCGCCTGCCCGGGCGGCCGCAGGGGGCGCGACGGCCCCTCGCGTGGCGGTTGCCGGCGGGGTTGATGCGGATGCCGCGTTCCCGACGGTGACGGTGGCGGCCGGTGCCGGTCAGCGCGCACCCGCCGCGGGATTCCAGCCTCTCTCCCAGAACGAGCCTCAGGGCGGAAAACAGCAGCGACCGAAGTCCGGAGCAACGACGCGCGAATTCATTCCTGCGGGCTTTGAACCCCTTCCCGTCCAGAAGGCTGCGGCGGTGCCCGAAGAAGAGGCGCCTGTTCCGGCAAAAAGCGTTTCGGCTGGGGAAATCAGGAGACCCCCAGCGATGGAGCTTCCACCGGATGCCTCGAATGTCGACGGGTGGCGCGTTTCCGACTTTATGCAGGCGGCGAGCGGCTCTCTGCCCGTCGTTCTCGGGTATGCCACCTACTGTATCGAGAAAGACGACCTGAAGAAGGCCGATGAGTATCTTGACCGCGCCGAGGGACTGGCCATCGAGCTCCGACAGACGAAGCGGTTCCTCGAGGTGCAGATCCACAAGAGCCTGGTCACCCTGTACAAAGCGGATATCGACGGGTTCGGCCGGCAGCTGATCAAGGTGAAGCCCCTGCTGTCGAAGCAGACGTATCTCTCGTTCCTCGACATCTACAACAAGACCCGGACGGCGACGGGGCCGGTCGACGTGGCCCGCATCGTCGCAGGCGTGGCGATGGGGGCCGAGCATTACGCCGTCGCCGCGCGCATCCTGAAGGAAGTCGTCCAGGTGCTGCCGGACGATCTGCTCGCCGCGAACCTGCTCTCGGAGGCCCAGCTCGAGTGCCGTGACTTTGCCGGCGCCGAGCGGACGCTGATCGGCATGACGCGGCGGTTCCCCAACGATGCCGAGGCGCACTTCAATCTCGCCCGGTTCTACCTGACGGCGCGGTTCATGCCCGAAGCCGCGAAGGCGAGCCTGGAAACGGCGGCCCGGCTGCGTCCCGGGGACCCGCGCGTGACCGTCGTTTCAGCTCTTCTCGAGTATGCGCAGGGAGATCTCCAGGCCGGTCTGGCGAGGTTGAAGAAGGCGCTGCCGGGCATCAAGGATTCGTCGATGCGGGCGATCTCCCAGCGAATCATCGCCGACGGCGAGGCAGCCAGCCGCCCCGGCGGCCCGGCGATCGATTTCGCCGGACTGCTCGCTCTGCCGGGAAGCCCGGCCGCCACGCCCGAGGCGGTGAACCTGATCGGCGAGCGGTATCTGAAGCGGGGCTCGTATTTTTCCGCCCTGCGCTGCTACATGGAAACCCGTGATCTGGCTGAGATCGGCCGCGGATACCTCGCGATCGCATCCAGCCTTGCCGCCGCCGGCGAAAAGCAGGCTTCGGCCGCGGCCGCCGGCTTCGGCATCAACGCCCTCCGGGAAGCCATCCGCCAGAATCCGCAGTCGGCGCGGTCGCATCTCTATCTCGCCCTCTATCATTTCGAGCGGCGTCAGATCGGCCAGGCCCGGGCCGCGGCGAACGCGGGACTTTCGACCGGCGTCGGGGGCGACACCCAGCGGCAGTTGCGGGCTCTCCTGGACACCATGCGCGGGTAACCGGAATCTCTGAAGGCGGCGGGCAGAGGCCTTGCCGCCTGTTTCCCCCGTACGAACGTCTTGTTGCAATTTCCCGGCGGCTCTCGCTATAATCGTCGGAAGCGTAAAGACCGCAATTCACCCGGAGGACTCTTGGAATGTCCAAAACGATTTTGGTGGCTGAAGACTCCCTCATGCTCCGCAAGGTGGCTTGTTTTCCCTTGGAAAAAGCCGGCTACAAGGTGCTCGAGGCAAACAACGGGATCGAGGCCATCGAGGCCATGTCGAAGGCCGAGGTCGACCTGATCATCACCGACCTCAACATGCCTGGAATGGACGGCTTCGAACTGATCACGCAGGTGAAGGAAAACGAGAAGTTCAAGCATATTCCGATCATCATCCTTACGACGGAAGGCAAGAGGGACATGGTCATGAAGGGTCTCACCCTCGGGGCCAACTCGTTCCTTCAGAAGCCGATCAAGCCCGACCTCATGCTGCAGGAGGTCGATCGACTGGTGAATAAAAAAGCAGGAACCCCGGGAAAGGGGGACAAGTAAATGACCACCCCCTATGCGTCGATTCTCGAAAAACTTCATGATACCGATGCCGCCGTTCGCCGGCGCGCCGTGCGCGATCTTCGGCCGTACGCCGAGAAGGACGTCGCTGAGGCGCTGTGCGAGGCCCTGGGCGATCCCAACAAGGGCGTTCAGAATACGGCCCTCGAAGTGCTTTCGTCGATGAGGCACCCGGTCGTCATCCAGGCGCTTCTGCCCGTGATTCGCGGCTCCGACCTGAACATGCGCAACGCCGGCATGACGATCCTGAAGAATTATGGTTCCATGGCCGTGCCGCACCTGGTCAAGGCGATCGAGAGCGCCGGCGACATCGACGAAGTCATCCAGATTCTCGTCGTTTTCGGGAACATCGGCTCGTTCACCGCGACCGAGGTGGTTCTCAAATACGTCGCACACGACGACGACAACGTGAAGACGACGGCCGTCGAGGCACTCGGCAAGATCCAGGATCCGAAGGCGGTCAAGACCCTGGTGAATACGTATCATCAGACGGACGTCCTCAAGTATTCGATCGTTGACGCCCTCGGAAACATCGCCGTGAAGGACGCCTTCCCGGTCGTCAGCAACTCGATCGAGTCGGAAGACGTGCTCGAGTATTTCTCCGGCATCGGCGCCATGGGTGCGATGGAAGATCCCGCCTGTGTCGAGCCCCTGTTCAAGAAACTCCTCAAGGAAGAGGACGCGGGAACCCGGCGCCTCATCCTCAAGTCGCTCGCGCAGATCGAGGACGTGAATCCCGGGGCGCTCGAGAAGCTTGACAAGAAGGCGCTTCTGCCGCTCCTGCTGAACCTGCTCGAGAACCGGGATGCGGCCGAATACGTCCATATGGTGCGCATCGCCGCCGCCATCAAGGACCCGGCCTGTATCCAGGCGCTGCTCGTCGCTCTCGAAAGCTCCGAGGCGGAGATCGCCGACACGGCGTTCCGGGGTCTGCTGGCGCTCGGGAAGGACGTCGTGAAGCCCGCGCTCGAAGCGGTTGTGAAGGCTTTGGCGCCCGTCGCCATCAGGATCATGGAAATTCTGGAGCGGGTGCCGGCTCCCGAAGTTCCGGCGGTTCTGGCGCAGTTCACGAAGAACTCCGACGATGCGGTTCGCCAGACGCTCGCCCGCACGCTCGGCGCGATGCCGTCCGACGCATCGCTCAACGCGCTGAAGGAACTCCTCGCCGACGTCGACGAGATCGTTCGGCGCAACGCCGTTTTCAGCCTGCGCCGCATGCTGACCTTCGACGGCGTGGTTCCGGCGCTGATCGGGTGTTTCAAGGATATCAACGGCCACGTCCGGCGCGAGGCCGCGTTCGCCCTGAAGGGCGTGAGCTCGCCCGAGGTCGTCGAACCGCTGATGAATCTGCTCAGCACCGATCCGTACGGCGACGTCCGGGAAGCGGCCGCGGCGGTTCTTGCGGCCCGCAAGGACGCGGAGATTACGCGCAGGCTGCTCGAGATGCTCGACAGCGACAACTCCCGCATCCGGGAGACGATCACGAAGACCATCTGGCAGTGCAGTTCGGCCCTGGCGGTCGACTCGCTCATCCAGAAGCTGGGCGACAAGGAGTGGCGCGTCGTCGTCAACGCCTGTCAGTCGCTCGAGAACATGAAGGATCTCAAGTCCATCTTCCCGCTGAAGGAGCTTCTCAAGCACGATGACTGGCAGATCCGCATCGCCGCGCTTTCCGCTCTGCGCGCCTTCCGCAGCAAGGAACTGAAGCAGTTCTTCATCCCGCTGATCGGCGATACCAACGTGAACGTGGCGAAACTCGCCGTGGTCGCTCTTTCCGAACTCGAAGACCGGTCGCTCGACGACACGTTCAGGCAGTATCTCGACCATGCCCGCTGGGAGGTCCGATACCAGATCGTCAAGGCCCTCGGCAGGATCAAGAGCCAGAAAGCCGTCGACATGCTGATCCGGACCGCCGAATCGGATGCCAACAACGGCGTCCGGGCGAAAGCCCTGCTGGCCCTGGCCCGCATCAGCGACCGGAAGGCCGTGAACGTGGCGCTGAGCCTGCTGGACCACCCCGACCGCGATCTCAACATCGCTGCCGTGAAGTTCTTCCTCACCTTTGAAAATCCCCAGGTCCCCGACCTGGAGGCGAAGCTCAAGGCGCTGTTCCTGGCGAATCCCTGGATCAAGCGGTATTTCCTCGCGGCGTTCAGCCTGAACAAGTGCCCCCTGCTCGGGGGCATCCTGAACGAGGTCGCGACCCCGCGCGAAGTTCGGCGCATGGCAAAGGCCGCCGAGGCGAAGGGCGACGGAAACGCCATGACGGTCGAGGAAGCCGTCCTGCTGCGGGATATCGTCGCGGAAAAGGGCGGCATCTGGCTGCCGGATCAGAAGGCCCTCGAAAAAGCCCTGGAGCGCAACCTGGGCAAGTTCTACATCACATCGTGGATGGAATATTATCACGCCCTGCGGTACGGCAACGACGACCAGAACCTGTTCATCTCGCTCTACGACACCGTTACGGATCCGCGGACCGGCTTCTTCGCCGAGCCCGATCAGAACAAGGTCCTGATCAAGACCGTCATCCCGGAACTCGTCGAAGAGCGGGCGAAAGCCGGCCAGAAAAACCTGCGCATCCTGTCGATCGGCTGTTCCTACGGCCCCGAGACGTATTCGCTGGCCATGCACATCCTCGAAGACATCCACACCGACCGCGTCAAGATCTCGGTGACCGGCATCGACGTTTCGCACATCTGCCTGAACACCGCCAAGCGCGGCATCTTCAAGCGCGAGATCATGCGGCACGTCGACCGGAAATATATCGATGTCTATTTCGAGGACGACCGCGGCGACCTCCGCGTGAAGGACGACGTGAAGAACCTCGTCGAGTTCAAATACACGAACGCCGCCTCGACGGCCGAGATGGAAGACCTCGGCTCGTTCGACGTCATCGTCTGCCGCAACGTCTTCTCCGCCTTCTCGCTAGAGCAGAAGGAACATCTCGCCGAAAACATCTACAACATCCTCGCCCCCGGCGGCGCGCTGTTGATCGGTTCCCGCGAGACCCTCTACAACGTGACCAAAGCCTTCCGCCTCCAGACCTACGAGAAGGTCGTCATCTACCGGAAAATGTAGGATATCGGCGTCGATACAAGACGGGCGGGCCTTCGGGTCCGCCCGTTCTCTTTGGCGTGTGTTCCCCGGAAAACGAGAACTCCGGAAAACATGCCCGGGTTGGACGTGATACCATCGAGGGACACATGATCCTCAAGGAGAATGCCATGGCGACGAAGAATGTTTTTGCCGGAGATCTGATCGATTTCATCGATGCGAGTCCGACCGCGTTTCATGCCGTCGAGACGTGCGCAAAGCGTCTGAAAAAAGCCGGATTCGAGGAACTCGACGAAGGCGACGCGTGGAAGCTGAAAAAAGGCGGAAAGTATTATATCAAAAAAAATAATTCCGCGCTGCTCGCGTTCGTCGCGGGGCGTGGAAGTCCGGCCGAGACGGGGTTCCGGATCGTCGGCACCCATACGGACACCCCGTGTTTCCGCGTGAAGCCGACGCCCGAGATGACGTCGGAAGAGGCATACGTCAAACTGAACACCGAGGTCTACGGCGGGCCGATCCTCAGCACCTGGATGGACCGCCCGCTGTCGATGGCCGGCCGCGTCGTCCTCGCGGGCCGCGATCCGCTGCAGCCAAAGGAAGTGCTGGTCGATTTCCGGCGTCCGGTGGCGATCGTCCCGAACCTGGCGATCCACATGAACCGCGAGGTGAACGAAGGGGTGAAGCTGAACCGGCAGGTCGACATGCTTCCGCTGATCGGCCAGACGGGCGAGAAGTTCGAGAAAAAGGGCTTTTTCGTCAAGCTGCTGGCGCAGGAAATGAAGGTAAAACCGGCCGAGATCCTCGATTACGACATGTTCCTGTACGAGCCCGGCGTCGGCTGTTTCGTCGGCCTCGAGCAGGAGTTTATCTCGGCTCCGCGGCTCGACAACCTCGCCTCGACCCACGCGGCCCTCGAAGCTCTGGTCTCGGCCGGGGCCGGGAAGGCGACGACCGTGCTGGCCGCGTTCGATAACGAGGAAGTAGGCAGTTCGACCAAGCAGGGAGCCGGCTCGCCGATGCTCGCGACCCTGCTGGAACGCATCGTGACGTCGTTCGGCGGAAACCGCGAAGAGTATTTCCGGGCGGCGGCCCGCTCGGTCCTGGTCTCTGCCGACGCCGCGCACGCCGTTCATCCGAACAAGGGCGAGAAGTGCGATCCGACCAATCGGGTGATGCTCAACCGCGGCCCGGCGATCAAAGTGGCGGCCAGCCAGAGTTACACAACCGACGCACCCTCCGCGGCCATGTTCGAAACCCTGTGTCGCACGGCGAAGGTGCCGGTCCAGCGGTTCCTCAACCGGTCCGACGAGCGCGGCGGCTCGACGATCGGGCCGATTTCGTCGGCCCATCTCGACATACGGGCCGTCGACGTCGGTATTCCGCTCCTTTCGATGCATTCGATTCGCGAGCTCGCCGGCGCTCACGATCCCGAGTATTTCATGAAGGCGATGCGCGAGTTCTACCGGGCCTGAGAAACGACGGAGCGGGGCGGGCATTTCGCCCGCCCCGCCCGATCCAGCCGCCGGAACGGACAGCATTTCAGACCGTTCGTTCGCGTTCCGGCTTTCCCGCTCCCTTTCGCAGTGCCCCGAAAGATCGGGTCAGATCTTCGTCAGCGCCGCTTCTTGTCACCGTCCCGGCGAAGGGCGTCTCCGGATTCGGAGGATTCGCCTTCCGAAACGGTGAGTATCCACGCATCCTGACCGGTGCCGCCGCCGGCGATATCATGCTCGCCGCGCGGCGAGCCGGCGCCGACGGCCCGAACCCTGCCGTCGCCGAGATCGTAGGCGTCATACCCGGCGTCCGTATCGCGACCGCCGAGGCAGCGCTGCCAGAGCAGACCGCCCTCGCCGTCGACCGCGAGGAGCCAGACGTCCGAACTGTTGCCGTGCAGGCCGCTGACGTCGCCCGAGGCGTTCGCCGACGAGGTGGTGCCGATACAGATGAAATTCCCGTCCGCCATCGGCTTGATCGAGCGCAGACAATCGTCGGCCCATCCGCCGAATACCTTGTTCCAGAGCATGTGGCCGGTCGAATCGATATCGAGCACCCAGGCGTCGTCGCCGCCGAGATGGTCGCGGCTCGACGCGTTGTACGAGCGCGACATGCCCGCGATGAGGTAGGTGCCGTCGGCCGCCGCGGCGATCCCGTAGCCGACATCCTCCTCCCAGCCGCCGAAATCCGACTGCCAGGCAATCGTGCCGTCGGCTGCGACTTTCACGGCAAGTACGTTTCCCAGGCCGTTCGTCTGGAGGTCGACGTCTTCGACCGTCGGAAGCCGATCCAGGCGGCCGACCGCGACGAAGCCGTCGTCGATGCCCCGGATGACGTCGAAAGCCATGTCGTCGCCCTTGCCGCCGACGCAGGCCTGCCAGAGCAGGTTGCCCGCGTCGTCGATGCGGATCAGCCAAGCGTCGCTGCCTCCGTGGTTTCCTCGCACGTCCCCGTCCGTCGACGAGGTGGCCCCGGCGATGACGAAACTGCCGTCCGAGGCGGTGACCACGCTGAAGCCGAAATCCTCGAGGCTGCCGCCGAACGCCTTCTGCCAGCGGATATTCCCCGAAGCGTCGAGCCGCACCGCCCAGAGGTCGTTACAACCGTGATATCCCGAGACGTCGCCCTGCGGCGAGCCGGTCGAGCCGACGACGAGCGAGCTTCCGTCGGCGAGCACGACGAGATCGCAGGCTTCGTCGTTCTCGACGCCTCCGAACGTCTTCTTCCATTCCTGGGCTCCGCTTTTCGCGTATTTCACGGCGAGCAGCTCGCGCCGGCCGTGAACGGTGCGGGTGTCGACGGGCGGCAGGGTCGTGAAGCCGACCGCGATACAGCCACCGTCGGGGGTGGGCTCGACGGCATGATACGTGTCATCCGCATGACTGCCCACGCAAGCCTGCCAGAGGATCGCCGGGTTCGAGACCGGTCGCGCGGCCGCAGAATCGGGAAACAGCCCTGCACGGGCGACCAGAAAGACGCTCCAGAAAAGGAAAACGCGGCACCAGCGAGAATTCATGCACGGCTCCTTTGAAATCCGCTTCCCTTATCGGACGGTATCGCCGTTTGCCTGAGCGGCTGAACCGTTATGCGGGCCGCGTTTCGGAGACGGGGCGGAGGCGGATTAGCTCGAACATGCGGACCGGTTGCTGTTTTCCCGTCACTTCCGTGAACGGCATCTCCTCGGCTTCGACCAGCGCGGAAACGGCGTTGAACGTGCTTTCGGAAAGGACGATGCGCGTGTGCCTGCCTTTCTTCGAGGCCGTTTCGAGCCGCGATGCGAGGTTCACCTCGTCGCCGATGACGGTCAGATCCTTGCGGGCGGCGCTGCCGACGTCGCCGAGCATGACCCGGCCGGTGTTGACGCCGATGCCGATCCGGATCGTGAACAGGCCCCGTTCCGCGCGTGAAGCGTTGAAATCCTCGAGGAACCGCATCATCGAGACGGCCGTCAGAACGGCGCGGATCGCATGGTGCTGGGCTCCGGCGTGGAACACGGCCATGACGGCGTCGCCGATGAATTTGTCGACGCGGCCTTCGTTGCATCGAATGATCGGCTCGACCTCGCTCATGAATGCGTTGAGCATCGCGAAGATATCTTTGGGCGGATACCGTTCGGACAGGCTCGTGAAGCCGCGGATGTCCGAGAACAGGATCGAGGCCTCGAGGAACTCGCCTTCGGCGGTGCGGCTGCCCGCGTCGTCGCGAACCGCTTCCAGCACGGTTTCGGAAACGTATGCCCGCATGCGCTCCCGCTCGCGCAGACCCCGAACCATCGTGTTGAACGTGCCTGACAACCGGCCGAACTCATCCTGGGACGTGACCGGGAGCTGAACGTCGAGATTTCCCGTGCCGACGCGCTGGACGGCCCGATCCATGCGGCGTATCGGGGCAAGCAGGCTTCCGGCCAGCGCGCCGCCGAGGGCCACGGCTGTCACGAGCGCGAGGAATACCAGGATCACGAGAAAATGCCTCAGCTGGAGAATCCGGTTCTGGATCGGTTTGAGCGACGTGAGCACGCAGGGAATGTACGAGCGCGTTATCATGGCTTGCAGAGGTGAGATCAGGTAGAGGAACGACTCGCCGTCGATCGTCACTTCCCCTTCTTCGGAAACATTCAGGGCGCCGGCTCGCTGGAAATGCTTCTCGAGCATCTTCCAGAGCGGTATTTGCTCGGGCAGGTGCGCGAATCGCTTCACCCGGGCGTAGAAGAACAGCTCGTTCGACGCGTATCTGCTCGGGGCGAGTTCGCGGGCGTGGCGGGCCGAGGTGAACTCGCGGGTCGCGAAGAACCGTTCGAGAAACTGGGCGGGGGTGTTCACGATCATGGCCCGCACTTTTCCGTCGATGAAGACGCGCATGCTCATCAGATACAGGTGGAGATCGCCGAAACAGTAGTAGTTCAGGTGGCTCGGCCGGCAGAGCGTCTGGACGATCGTCCCGATGATCTGGCTCTGGGAAAGCTCGTCCTGGACGGCATCCATGAACACGTTGTTTTCGAGCGCCGTTCTCTCGAGGCGGATGATCTGCTTCATCGCGATCGGCAGGGCCGTCATGAGGCCGATGTTTTCCGTTGCCCTGTCGTGTCGGGCGATGGCGCCCTTTTCGTCGGAGAGGAAGTAGTTCGCGATCAGCTCCTCGTCTTCGGCGGTTCGGATCGCGGCTTCGAGCCGGGAGAGCGTGAGGGGGGCGGTGCCGATGAGGTCGGTGAGGCGCTTGAAAATGGTCTGTTCCATCGACAGGGCGATGTCGTGATACCGCATGTTGACGGCCTCGATCGTGCCGCGCATGTCCTTGCGGGCTTCGTCGCGCAGGCGTGCTTCCTCGTGGGCGACAAACGATCTGCCGATGGTGATGATGCCGGCAACGGGGAAGATGATGGCGATGACGAAAAAACCGGTGATGCGGCCGCGGAGCGGCAGCTGGACCCTGAAAGCGCCGGATGCGGCAGCCCCGGCGGCCAGGAGTAGCAAGAATGCCAAGATCAGATACAGCCGTGCGAGGCGTGTCCGATAGGCTTCGGATAGCGGGGTGAAGTTTGCGCAGGAGACCACGCGAAGCGGACTTTCCGTCTCGGGCGCCACGGCGTGAAGCAGCCAGGAATCGCGTTCGAAGACCTCCTCCTCCCGGTCGAGATACGCCGCGAGGGTGTTCCCGGCGAACGCCGGCAGATGCTTCAGGGCCGGGTCCAGGAAGAATTCGGACCGGTCGCGCAGGTTCATCATCATCACCGGGTAGGGGGTCTGCCGGCGCTGGTTCGGGCGGGAAGAGATGAACGACTTCAGCCAGAAGTTGGGCGGCAGAAGCTCGGGGAACACCATCAGCAGGAAGCCGCCCTTGATCTTGCAGGGGTTTCCGTCGACGGTATACTCGGTGGCCTCGACGGACCACGTGATCCGGCAGTTTTTCCCGAGCCAGCTCGCCGGAAGCACGCGCTTGTAGCCTGCGAGAAGCTGTTCGATCTTGAGAGACGGCCCGAGCGCGCGCTGGAGGCGCCACGTCGCCGGGTTCGTCGCGATCGCGGCGCTCTGATTGGTTTTGGTTTTATCCGTCTCGCGGGCGCTCACGATGCGCATGTGGTCCAGGAACAGCCGGATGACCGCTTCCCACGTCTTCTGGCCCGAAAGCATCGCCGGGGAGTTGATGGCGCGGACCGTGCCGTTTTCGTCCCAGACGACCCATTTGAAAGCGCCTGGGAAGCGGCGTTCGAGACCGTTGACGAACTTCTCGATGCGGGAAGCCGGCGCGTGAACGAGGCCTTTGTCGACCAGTCGCTCGGTGAGGCGTCGGATCTGGTATTCCGGTTGGGAAACGCGCGCCACGATCCCGGACTGGACAGCCAGCTTCTGCCGGAGAAGGACTTTCCCGGCGGCCAGTTCTTCGCGGTACATCGTGTGAAAGGCGAAGGCGGCGATCGAGAGCGGCAGGACGACGATCGTGACGAACAGGAACAGCCGTACGAGCAGCGAACCCGATTCACTCGTGTCGGGTGTCATCGGTGAGACGCTGGCCGTGTCCGTGGAATGTGCCATGCGGAGATTATACCGTATGTCTCGCTCTCCGTGATCTGGACGAAATGCACTGATGCGCCTGGCCGGCTGTTCCTTGACCGGGAGAGGAAGAGTCTGGTATGATGCGCCAGCCCGAAAAGTCGCTTCAAAGCGGCATTTGAGGCCGTTCAGACCCCGCTCCGGAGCGCGCATGATAGACACCGTTGCCTACAACCAGGCGTTGGATGCCGTCGACATCGTCGACCAGACGCGCCTTCCCACCGAACACGTCATTCTGACCTGCCATACGCCGGAACAGATGGCGCATGCCATCCGGACGCTCCAGGTGCGCGGTGCCCCCGCGATCGGGGTGGCGGCGGCGTTCGGCGTCTGGCTCGGCCTGAAAAACTGGGACGGCGACGATGCGAAGCTGGTCGGTCGCCTTGACGAACTGGTCGGCATGCTGGCCGCCACGCGGCCGACGGCGGTGAACCTGTTCTGGGCGCTCGAGCGTGTCCAGGCGGTGATTCGCGCCGCCCTGGCCGCCGCCTCTCCCGGGGACCGGCGGAAAGCCGCTCTCGATGCCGCCCTGAAGGAAGCCGAAGCGGTCCTGGCCGAGGATATCGAGATGTGCCGCGCGATCGGCCGCGAGGGCGCCGCCTGCCTGAAGGACGGCGAGACCTGGCTGACGCACTGCAACGCCGGCGCGCTCGCCACTGGCGGCTATGGCACGGCCCTCGGCGTGTTCCGGGCCGCCCAGGAACAGGGGAAGAAGTTCCGGGTGTTTGTCGACGAGACCCGGCCGCTGCTGCAGGGCTCGCGTCTCACGGCGTGGGAGCTGTTGCAGGAAGGCATCGACGCGACGTTGATCTGCGACAACATGGCCGCCAGCCTCATGGCCGCAGGCCGCATTCAGGGCGTGGTGGTCGGCGCCGACCGCATCACCGCCGAGGGCTTCGTCGCCAACAAGATCGGCACGTACGGCGTCGCCGTTCTCGCAAGATATCACGGCATCCCCTTTTACGTCGCCGCGCCGGATTCGACGTTCGACCTGAAGCTCGGCCACGGTCTCGAAATCGTCATCGAGGAGCGCGATCCCGGGGAAGTGCGCGAAATCCGCGGCGTGCCCACCGCGCCGGCCGAGATGCCGGTCTGCAACCCGGCTTTTGATGTGACGCCGCCAGAACTCGTCACCGCCATCTTCACCAACCGCGGCACCCTGCGGCCTCCATACCGTGATTCTATAGCGAAAACTATTGGGGGTGAGGCGTGAACCATCTCCGGGCCTTCCAGACCGTCGGCGCGGACCTGTTCACCGCCGGCCTCAACAACTCCCATTCCGGCAACCTCAGCATGCGCGACAACCGCATGATGGCCATCACCCGCACCGGAAGCATGCTTCACCGGCTTGCCGCGACCGACATCGTCGAGACGCTGATCGACGGCGAGGATGCCGAGACGAAACGAGCCTCCCGCGAAATTCCGGTACATCGGGCGATATATGACGGAACCTCCGCCGGCGCGATCGTCCATGCGCACGCGCCACACGCCATCGCGCTCGGCTTCCGCTTCGACCGCATCGTCCCGGCCGACGGCGAGGGGCGCTACTACTTCCCCGAGGGCGCGCCGGTCATCGAGGTGGCCAACTCGATCGCCTCCAGCGAGGTGGCGGCCGCCGTCGTTCCTCTGCTGAAGAGGGTTCCGATCGTCGTCGTCCGCGGCCACGGCACGTTCGCGATCGGTGCCGATCTCGAGGAAGCCTTCCACTGGACAAGCAGTTTCGACCACTCCGCCCACATCCTGCTCCTGGCCCACCAGGCCGGCATGCTGCGGGCGTAAATTCGCACCACGAGGACCCACATGCAGTTCGAAAAAACCGCCTCCGTCGTCACCGCCAAGCGCGAGGAAGAGATCCTCGATTTCTGGAACAAGGAACGCATCTTCCAGCAGTCGGTCAAGAACCGCGAGGGCTGCAAGCCGTTCGTGTTCTTCGAGGGGCCGCCGACCGCCAACGGCATGCCCCATCCCGGCCACGTGCTCACCAAGGCCATGAAGGACCTGGTCCCGCGCTACAAGACGATGTGCGGCTGCCACGTCGGCCGCAAGGCCGGCTGGGACACCCACGGCCTGCCCGTCGAGCTCGAGGTCGAGAAACAGCTCGGCCTGACCTGCAAACAGGATATCGAGCGCTATGGAATAGAGGCGTTCATCAAGAAGTGCCGCGAGAGCGTTTTCAAATACGAGAGCGAGTGGCGCCGCATGGTCACCCGGGGCGGCTTCTGGATCGACATGGAGGACCCCTACATCACCTGCACCGACGGGTATATCGAGACCGTCTGGTGGATCCTCAGCAAATTCTGGGAGAAGGGCCTGCTGTACGAGGGCCACAAGGTCGTTCCCTACTGTCCGCGCTGCGGCACAGCGCTCAGCTCGCACGAGGTCGCGCAGGGCTACGACGAGGTCGAGGATCCGTCGGTCTTCGTGCGGTTCAAGGTGAAGGGCGAGGAGAATACATACTTCCTGGTATGGACCACGACGCCCTGGACCCTGCTGTCGAACGTCGCGCTCGCGGTCGGCAAGGACGTCGAATACGTGCGCGTGAAGCACGGCGAGCAGACGCTCATCATGGCACGGGCCCGCGTCGAGGCCGTCCTGAAGGAAGGCTTCGAGATCGGCTCCCGTTGCACCGGCGCCGACCTGGCCGGCATGGACTACGAGCCGCTCTACACGTTCGCGAAGCTCGAAAAGAAAGCGCATTTCGTCATTCTCGGCGACTTCGTCTCGACCGAGGACGGCACCGGTATCGTCCACATCGCCCCCGCGTTCGGCGAGGACGACTACCGCGTCGGCCAGGCCAACAACCTGCCGGTCGTCCAGATGGTAAACCTCGAGGGCAAGTTCAAGCCCGAGGTCACGCCCTGGGCCGGCCGTTTCGTGAAAGAGGCCGACGGCGACATCATCCGTGACCTGAAGGCGTCGGGAAAGCTGTTCTCGTCGGGCCGCATCAAGCACACCTACCCCTTCTGCTGGCGGTGCGACAGCCCCCTGCTCTATTACGCGCGGCACTCGTGGTTCATTCGCACCACGGCGATCAAGGACGAGATTATCGCCAACAACAAGAAGATAAACTGGTATCCCGAGCACATCCGGGACGGCCGGTTCGGCAACTTCCTCGAGAACATGATCGACTGGGCGATCTCGCGCGACCGTTACTGGGGAACGCCGCTCCCGATCTGGAAATGCCACTGCGGCCATCAGATTCTCATCGGCAGCAAGGAAGAGCTGAAGAAGCGCGCCCTGAAGAAGTTCGACGAGATCGAGCTGCACAAACCCTACGTCGACGAGGTCGAGATCGCGTGCGACAAGTGCGGCGACCTGATGAAGCGCGTTCCCGAGGTCATCGACTGCTGGTTCGATTCCGGAGCGATGCACACCGCGCAGTGGCACTACCCCTTCGAGAACGTCGAGAAGTTCAAGAGCCAGTTTCCCGCCGACTTCATCTGCGAAGCCGTCGACCAGACGCGCGGCTGGTTCTACAGCCTGCTGGTAACCAGCACGTTCCTGCACAAGGCCCCGGCCTACAAGAACGTCGTCGTGCTGGGCCTGATCTGCGACAAGAACGGCATCAAGATGAGCAAGTCGAAGGGAAACGTTCTCGACTGCATGCAGCTGTTCGACAAATACGGCGCCGACGCGGTCCGCTGGTTCCTCTACTCGAGCACCGCGCCGTGGAACACGCGCCGGTTCTTCGA
>DAOSOK010000060.1 GCA_035373905.1 Candidatus Ozemobacteraceae bacterium
TGGAGGAATTATATTTTACTCGTGATAGCTGTTGCCTAACATATGAGACGAGTAGATGTTCGATACCGTTCGCGCTGAAGTATCGAAGAATCACATGTCTCTCGCCCCATCGACAAGCTCAGGGCAAGCTCCGCCATCTCCAGGCGAGTGGAACATCGATGTTTATCGGCGGATGGGCTCTCACCCTTCGCCGAGAAGTCTCTTTACGGCGGCGACGGAAGCCTCGAACCGGTCTTCCCAGCCGCCGCGGATGATGACATACCGCCTGCCTCTCGCTTCGAGTTCCGATTTCATCCGTTCGAAAAACGCCTGCCGGTCGGCGAGAACGGGCTGATACCGCGCCCAGTCCCCCACCCAGGGAACGTCGCAGTCGAGCAGGAGATACAGATCGTGACACCGCACGTCGGCAAGTTCCCGGATCCACGCCGGGCACCTCCCCAGGATGATCTCGGCCCACAATACCGTCGTCAGCGTGTCGGTGTCGCAGACCAGCAGGCGGTTCGCCTGCCTCGCCAGCGCGTCTTCCGAGGCGGCCTGGCCGTGCGCGATCATCTCGAAGTCCGTCGCATCGCACGAGTCGGGTTTCGTTTCGAGCAGGTCGCGCGCGTATTCGTGGACGAAAACGGTGCCAAAATGCGCGGCAAGCCGCTTCCCGAGGGTCGACTTGCCCGCCGACTCGGGACCGACGATACAGACGCGCCTGACGAACCAGGGCCGCACGACCGGCGGAATAAACTCCCAGTGGGTCATCGGATCCTCGCGCACCTTCGTGCCCGACACCGGCACCAGGCCACGCGCGATGTTCACAGGCCAGAATTTCGCCCCGAGCGTTTCCGCCAGCTTCCAGCCGTAGGTTTCCGAGGCGAACAGGACGTCGGGCTCGGGGCAGAACCGCCGGATGCTGTCGCGCCAGATGTTCCAGAAATCCGGGTGTTCGTGCGGTTCCTGCGGGTTCTCGTCGGGGTTGTGGAGCACCTCGACGTCGGGAAACATCTCGCGCATCCACTCGAACCGCTTCCTGCCTGGAATCGGCTCGCGCTCGAGCGTGCAGACGAGCACCGTCAGCTTTTCCACGCACCGTCGCGCGAAATCGACGAGATACTGGTGTCCCAGGTGCGGCGGCAGGAACTTGCCGATGATCAGGCCGCGCGCAGGCTTTCTTCCTTCTTCCATGACCGTCTCCAGACGACATACCCGCTCGTCGCCATGACAAGGAACAGCGCATACAGCGCCGTCGTGGGCCACAGTTGCTTGAAGGCATACATGCCAACGCTGACGACATCGACGAAGATCCACAAAAACCAGCACTCGAGATACTTGCGCGTCATCAGATACTGCGCCGCGAGGCTGACGACCGTGGCCGTCGCGTCGACGTAGGGAAGCGCGGCATCGGTGCGCACGTGCATGAGGGTGCCCAGCGCCATCGAACCGACCGCCGCGGCCGAGATCCAGCCGGCGAACCGGCGTTTCCCCAGAAGGGTGATCGGCGGCTGGGGCCGGTCTTTTCCGCCGTACAGCCAGTGATACCAGCCCCAGAACTGGAGCACGACGTAGACGAACTGCAGCCCCATGTCGCTGTACAATTTCGCGTCCCAGAACACCTTCACGTACAGCGCGACGTTGACGATGCCGATCGGCCAGCACCAGACGTTCTCGCGGATGGTCAGCCAGACGTTGATGAAGCCGAGGAGAGCCGCGAAAAGTTCGATCCGGCTCATGCGGGAACTACCCTGCCTTCTCCCGCGGCGCCAGCCGGGCTTTCCACTCCGGCGACTCCCTGATCGCCATGCCGACGAGCCGCAGGCCTTCCCAGAGGTGGCTCGCGTCGAGTTTCACATGGGCCGAGCCGGGAGCGGGCAGGTCGGCATACCCGCGGCCGTCAGGGGC
The DNA here is from genome assembly GCA_035373905.1 of Candidatus Ozemobacteraceae bacterium. Lineage (NCBI taxonomy): Bacteria > Candidatus Rifleibacteriota > Candidatus Ozemibacteria > Candidatus Ozemibacteraceae > Candidatus Ozemibacteraceae bacterium. The sequence goes on from DAOSOK010000060.1 coordinate 1,888, forward strand.
GGGCGTCACGCTCTCCCACCCCGCGAACAGCCGGCCCCACTCGCTGCGCTCGGCTTTCCGCAGGTGCCGTTTCGCGTTCAGCGGATACCAGACCAGGTCATGATATATAACGGATGCTACGTATGCCCACGGCGCCAGCCACGTCTTGAGCGACCACTCGAGCGGCCCCTTGAGGGGGCCCCAGTAGATGCGATGCTGGTTGCGCGAGGCGAACGTCATCTCCTTGAACGGGCCGTCGAAGTTCCAGTTCTGTTCGGCAGCATCTCTATCGCCGACGATTTTTATCTTCTTCGGGTCGCCGCAGCCGAGGCCGCGCTCGTGCGCGAGCCGGATGAACTTGCAGTCTTTGAGCGGATCGAAGCCCATCAGTTTCGCCGCGACCGCGTCGATGGCCACCTGGTCGGACGAAGCGAGAATGACGTTCTTCACATGTGGCACCATGCAGCGCGGCCCGGGGCCGTCGCCGGCGAACGTGCCGTCCATCACCGCGAACACGCCGCGATGGATCTTCTTCTGGATCATCAGCAGATCGACCAGCGTCTCGTGGATGACCGGGTGCGTCCAGTGGCGCCGCTCGTTCAGAAGGCCCCCGAACGCGTTCTTCATCGCCCCGGTCGTCGTGGTGAACACGTGCGTCTTCACGGTCGGCAGGTGAATTATATTCTCGCCTATAAATCGTTTGGGAATCGCGAACCCGTCGGGATACACCTCGTTCAGCACGAGGAATTCCTTCGTGAGATCGCCCACCGCATCACGGATGTCGATCCACTCGCCGCTCTCATACAGGTGCACGTTGCGCAGGCCGTGCGCGTTCACGACGTTGACCTGCTTGTTCTCTCGCTCGCCCAGGTGGGCGTCGATCACGACGGTGCGGTTGTGGCAGCCGTGGATCAGGTTGGGATCGTATCCGTCCGCCTTCATGGCCCGGATCACGCCTTCCAACTGCCAGGGTGTGGTCGATGCGGCCGGAAAGAAAAAATGCCACGAAATATTGATTTTGAGCGCCGTATCGACGGCCCGGTCGATCGTCTGCTGATACCCCGCGAGGTTCATCAGCTCGTGATAATCGGAAAGCACGGTGCGCGGGCTCGTGCGGAGAATGGCAACAGTCGATTCAGTCATATGATACTCCGGGAAAAGAGATGAAAATGCCTTCAGCGGGCCCGCAATGCACCGAGGAGACTCCGCGCCTCGACGGCAAGCGAAGGGGGCTGCCCGCCCTCGGTGTGCAGCATGAAGGCGGCGGCATCGGCAGCCGCCCGGCCCGTCTCGCGGGCAAGCGGACCGGTCTCGTTCAGTTGATCGCGGAGGGCGTCGAGGCTGCCGCGGTCGAGATCGGCCGTCACGCGGCCGGCGGCGGTTTTGCGGAAATGGTCGCGAAGCATCTCGTCCCACTGCGAGACAGCCGTGAAATCGAGATCGTCGTAGGCCGGAGAGAAGTTCGAGGCCTTCTCGGGGAAGTAGATCGCAAGCCCCGTCGCCGCCACCGGCATCGGCCAGCGGCCGGTCAGCCAGTCGGAGTCGTCCCCGCCCGGCGTTTCGCCGTTGTCCGTCGTGCCGGTCGTGCCGTTGGCGAGAATCGTGCGTTTGAAGCTCTCGTTGAACGCCGCGATGGCGCCGAGAACCGCCGGGTCCTTCATGTTCGATTTCAGGGTGTCGAACAGGTCCTTCAGATCGACGTTGTCGTAATACGAGAAATGCTCGGCCTTTTTCAGGGCCTCATTCAGCGCAGCCGCATGGTTGCCGGCCATGATCGCCCCGCAGAAACCGTCGAGCCGGTCTCTCAGTTCCGGCAGGAGGGCGGTGTCGAGCAGCGACATCGTCGTGCGCTTCACGATGCGGGTTCCGCTCCGCCCTCGGAGATCCCATGGACCATCCTGCGGAACGTCTTTACTGTAATGGATGCGGAACTCGTTGACGAGCGCCATTCCGAACTCGACGGGTCCCATGCCCGGCTTGAGGGCGCGCAGGACTTCGGTATAGGGATAGCCGTCGCCCGGTACGGTTTCTTCCGATGCGACGATGTAGTCGCAGGCGTCGCGCACGGCCCAGGCGACCTCGAACATCTGCATCAGGCAGGCATCCATGCAGAACAGGTCGATGTTCCGCCCCGCCGCGTCGCGGATCTCGCGCATCGCATCGCCGAGCTGGTTCGTCGTGATGTGATTGTTACTGGTATCGTCGTAGGAAATGCCCTTCAACGCGGCGCCCTTCAACTTCCAGCCGGCCCCGTGGTTCCAGACGACGAGCGCGTAATGCTTCGCCGGGAAGCGCGCCATCGCGGTTTTCGCAAACCGCACCAGCTCGCGCCAGTCGCCCATGTCGAGCTCGCCTTCGTCTGACAGCTTCGTGATGCGGCCTTTTTCGATGTGGTTCATCGTCGCGGGGCCGGCATACCGGTCGATCAGGGTGACGATATCGAGCCGGTCGCTGCTGCCGACGGCGGCCATCTCTTCCTGGTCGGCGACGCCGTACTCGTCGAGGTTGTTGTCGGCGTTGATGAACACCATGAAGGTCCATTCCTTCTCGGCAGCAAGGGCCATGCCCTGCGCCATACAGGCGAGGACGAACACCGTCACGAGAATCCGGGCGATCTGTTTCATCGTATCTCTCCCTCTTCGCAAAACGAACCGTTTTTTTCATGATACCACGCCCGACTTCTTTCATGACTCCTCTTGCGATCGGTTTTTCGTGCTCTTGACATTTTCAAACCAGTTAGTCTAAATATTCAAACTCTCAAGTTTAGTTTTTTACCACGGTTATTCCTGCACCGGAGACGATCCCCGATGGCGACACCCAGGCAGAAACAGCGCAACGAGCGCATGCTTCACGCTGCGCTCGACGAGTTTTCACGGCAGGGATACCACCAGGCGAGCGTCGACACGATCGCCCGCAAGGCGAAAGTCAGCAAGGCAACCATCTACAGCCATTTCGGAACCAAGGAAGCCCTGTTCCTCGCCGTGTTCGACCTCGTTCTGCACACCACGCTCCGCCCCCCCGCCATCGATCTGAATGTCATGTCTCTCGAGGACGGTGTTCGACAGGGCGTCCGGCAACTGTTCACACAGGTCGCCGACACGCCTGAAGCGCGCTTTTTCTTCCAGTGCATGACGTCCGACGCGGGGCTGCTGGATGAGGAGCTTCGCAACCATCTCGCGAACAGGTTCATCGCGGCGAGCCTCGGCGAGATGAAGGAGCTCGAAAAAGCCCAGAAGGCCGGCCTGGTTTCGCCCCATCTCAATATCGAACTCATTCACCACGCGCTCATCGGCATGGTACTCCAGGCCTTCCGGTTCTGGTGGTCACGCGAAAAGGTTCTCTCCGCCGATATCCTCGCGGACCAGCTATCGGAGTTTTTCCTGTTCGGCCTGGCCGGACCGCGTCCCTCCCCGGCTCCGTCGAAAGCCGCCCCGAAAATATATTCCAGGACGAATACAAAAAACAGAAGAGGCAAACATCCATGATCTCCCGCCATCTTGGTTTCAGGTTTCCCCGGCTCATCGCCCCGGCGTTCTCGCTGTTCCTGCTCGCATGCACCATGGGATCCGCTCAGACAGCGTCCGAGCCTTCAGTCCCGATATCATCGCCATCCGCCGAGCAAACTCCGCTCGAGTCGACGGTGACGGCGGATTCGCCCGGCACGGCCTCGGCAGCCGCCGTCATGACCCTGGCCGAGTGTCTCGCGTCGGCCCTCGACACGAATCCCGGCGTCCTGTCGGCGGAGGATGAAACCCGGGCTGCGAAGCAGCGCCTGAACAGGGCAAACAGCAATCTCCTCCCCCGGCTCAGGGCCGAGGAAACGTTCACGAACTTCCGCCACACGTCTGAGATCATGGGCATGCCGTTCGGGAAGGAACAGCTCCAGTTGAAAGGCATCAAGCTCTCCCAGCCGATCTACACCGGCGGCGCGCTCGAAAACGGCGTCAACGCCGCACGAGCGGGCGTGAACATTCAAAAGTATGCCGAAACCCGGCGCCGCGAGGACATGGCCCGCTCGGTCGCCGAAGCCTGGTTCGGCCTTCTGAGCGCCCGCGCCATGGAGGAAGTGGCATCGCAGGCCCTGTTCGACACGCTCGGTCACGAACGGCACGTGCGGAACATGCTCGAAGCTGGCGTTGCCGTCCGCGACGACCTCCTCAAGGTCCAGGTTTCCGTGCTCGAGCGCCGCGAGAACGTCGTAAAAGCCCGCAACGCCATCGACCTTGCGAAGGCGCGTCTGGAGATGCTGACCGGCCTTCCGATCGCCCCGGCCGCGATCCCCGTTCCCACGAACCCCGACACGACGCCGGAACTGAGCGAGGAGCACGCCGTCTCCCTCGCCACCCGCAGTCACCCCCTCCTTCGCGCCGCTCGAGAGGCGGTCCGCATCCAGGACTTCTCGGCGAAGGCCGCGAAGGGAGCCCTGTTGCCGAACGTCGCTCTCCAGTGGAACTGGAGCTCGGGCAACCAGTTCAACAACGCCCAGGACAACTGGGACGCCACCGTTTACGTCGGGCTGAACATATTCGACGCGGGAGAAACCCGCAGCAAGGTCCGCGAAGCCCGGGCCGCCAAAAGCAAGGCGACCCACGACCTCGAAGATCTCGAACGCAATATATTACTTGCTATTCACCAGGCGTTTCTCCGTATCGAGGAGGCGCGAGCCCGGCTCGACCTGTCGACCCAGGCTGAGGCGCAGGCCGCCGAATCTCTGCGCCTGACCGAAGAACGGTTCAAGGCCGGCGCCGTCACCTCCCAGCATCTGCTCGACGCCGAGTCGGCGCTCGTCTCGGCCCGTCAGCGCCGCGTCACCGCCGGCTTCGACCAGGCTCTCGCCCGCATCGCTCTCTGGCACGCCGCCGGCGGCCTCGAACACGCCCTTCTTCCCCTGAAATAGACGTTCTCACGTTTCGCCGTTCCCGAAGACCGACTTGCCAGGAGGCCCAATGACATCGCTTCCCAAAAACCAGCGAATAAAATATATATTATTTGCAATATTGTTGTTCGTCTTTCTCCACAACGGGTTTCTTTCTGCCGGGCCGTCGGGCGACCCGGTCCCCGTGACGCTCCTGACGCCCGCGATCGGTTCGGTCGAGTGGATCGAACGCACGACCGGGGAACTGGTCGCGCCCCAGCGCGCGACGCTCCAGCTCAAGGCATCCGGCTTCGTCGACCGCGTGCTGGTCCGCGAGGGTGACCGGGTCCGCAAAGGCCAGCCTCTCGCCGTGCTCGATCTCGAAGACGCTAACATCGCCCTCGACCAGGCCAAGACGGCCGTCACATCGGCCGAATCCCAGGTCGCCGCAGCCTCGGCTGCCCTCGAAACCGCCCGCGTCGCGAAGAAACAGGCGCAGATCCGCCTCGAAACCGCGACCCGCGATTTCGATCGCGCGAAGAGCCTCCGCGAGAAAGACACGATTCCCCAGCAGCAGTTCGACCAGATCGAAGGCCAGTTCAAGCTCGCCCAGAACGGCGTCGAGGTGGCCGACCGCCAGATCATGCAGGCCGAGGCGGCGCTGTCGGCGGCCAAAACCCTCGTCGCGACCGCGAACGTCGGCGTCCGCGCCGCCAGGCGCCGGCTCGACAACTCGACGCTCCTCGCGCCGTTCGACGGGCTGGTCACGTCGAAATCGCTCATGGAGCACGAGCCGAGCGACAGGCAAACCCTCACCCTCGTCGACGATTCGGAGCTCGAACTCCGCATCCGCCTTCCCGAGCGCGTTCTCCCATTCCTCACCCTCGGAGCCCGCGTGATCGTCCGTTCGCCGCTCGTGTCGGAACCGGTGATCACCGGCGTGAACACGATCATCCCGGCGATCGACCGCAAGACGCTGACGTTCGAAGCGATCGCCGTCATTCCGAATGCAGACCACAAGCTGAGCCACGGAGGCTACGCCGACGTCGACACGGTCGTCCGCGAGAACCTCGGAACCCGCATCGTGCCGGCAGGCATCGTGAGAATCACGAGTGACGGCACCGGGGCGACCCAGGGCGCCGCCCGATCCGGCTACGTCTTCACCGTTCGCGACGGAAAGGCCCATAAAACACCCGTGACGGTCGGCTTCTCGCGCGGCAACCGCATTTCCATCCTGTCCGGCCTCGCCAGCGACACGCCGATCGTCGACAGCGGCTTCGACCAGCTCGTCGACGGCGCGCCTGTCACGGTCGGGAACGAGGCCGCCCGATGATCCTCGCCGACACCGCCATCCGCCGGCCCGTCACCACGATCATGGCCTTCCTGGCCGTGGCGCTGTTCGGCATCCTCTGCTACCGCGACCTCGGGGTCGACGAGTTCCCCGAGGTCGAGTTCCCGACCGTCACCGTCACCTGCGTCTACCGCGGCGCCAGCCCGGAAACCCTCGAGTCGAAGGTCGTCGACAAGATCGAGGAGCAGATCGCCGCGCTCAGCGGCATCGAGAGCGTCCGTTCCATCTGCTCGGAAAATATAGCCCGCGTTATTGCCGAGTTCAAGCTCGACCGGAACATCGACGTCGCCGCCCAGGACGTGCGGGACAAGGTCGCGGCGATCCGAAGCCAGCTTCCCGAGGCGATGGAGTCGCCGGTCATCGAAAAGTTCGACACCGGCGCCGTCCCGATCATGTCGCTCACGATTTCCGGGCCCCTGTCGGCCGCCGAGCTGTCGAAATACGCGAAGGACGTGGTGAAAAGCCGCCTTCAGAGCATTTCCGGCGTGGGCTCGATCCGGGAGATCGGCGTCAGGGAGCGGGAGATCAAGATCTGGATCGACAACGACCGGCTGAACGGGCACAATCTGACCGCCGCCGAGGTCGTCCAGGCCGTCCGGTCGAAGAACATCGAGATCCCGGCCGGCAAGATCGAGGACGAGCGGCGCGAGTTCGTCGTGAAAACCATGGGCGAACTCGCCGACGTCGAGGCGTTCAGCCGCCTGACGATCGCGACGGTGGACGGCACCCCCATCACGCTGGGCGAAGTCGCCCAGGTCGAGGACGCCATCGAGGACGAGCGGTCGGTGGGCCTGGTGAGCGGCCAGCCCATCGTCGGCCTGCAGATCCAGAAACAGTCCGGGGCCAACGCCGTGAAGGCGGCTCATCTCGTCAAGGAAGCCATCGCCGAACTCAATCGCAGCGCCCCGAAAGGCGTCGAGATCGGCATGACGATCGATACCACCCCCTTCGCCGAAGAGTCCATCCGCGCGACGATGGTCGACATCGTCATCGGCGGCGTCCTGGCCGTCCTGGTCATCCTCGTGTTCCTGCGGAACCTGCGCTCGACGCTGATCTCGGCCCTGGCGATCCCGACCTCGCTCCTCGCGGCGTTCGGCATCATGCGCATCCTGGGCCTGACGCTGAACGTCATGACGACGATGGCTCTTTCGCTCTCGATCGGTCTGCTGATCGACGATGCGATCGTCGTCATCGAGAACATCTACCGGCATCTGCGCATGGGCAAGCGGCCGGAACAGGCGGCGGGCGAAGCGACCGAGGAGATCGGCCTGGCCGTGACGGCGACCACCTTCTCGCTCGTGGCCGTGTTTTTGCCCGTTGCGCTGATGAGCGGCATCGTCGGCCGGTTCCTGTACCATTTCGGCATCACCGTCACCGCGACCGTGCTCGTCTCGCTCGTCGTCAGCTTCACCCTGACCCCCATGCTTGCGGCCCGCTACCTCGAGAGCGAAGAGCACGAGAACCGCGTGGCGCGGCTTCTCGGCCGCATGCTCGACCTGCTCGACGAGGCCTATCGCCGCATCCTCGTCCTCGTGCTGGACCATCGCCGGACCGTTCTGGCGGCCGGCATCGGCGTCATCGCCCTGCTCTTCGCCCTCGCGGGCAGGATGAATTTCGAGTTCAAGCCTCAGATGGACAAGAGCCTGTTTCTGGTGAACTTCCGGACCCCGACGGGAACATCGCTCGAAGGCTCGAAGCGCATCGCGAAGGCGGTCGAGGAGAAGATTCTCGAGCCGATCAGGCAGCACGTGGCCACATCCCTTTCGACCGTTGCGGCAGATCCTCTCGAGGATCCGACGAAATGTTCGATCACCGTCACCCTCCTCCCCCGCGACCGGCGGCCGGACGCCTCACAGACCGTGCTGATGGAGCGGGTCAGGAAGGTCCTGGGCGGCATCCCGGGCATCGAGCGCTGTTCCGTCGAGGAGCATGACCCGATGGCCGCCGGCATGGGCATGGCCAACCAGCAGATCACCTACTCGCTCCTGGGACCCGACATGACGGTGCTTGGCGATCTTGCGGACAAACTCACCGCCTGGATGAAGCAGGCGGGCGGCTTCGTCGACATCGCCGACACCCGCGAGCCGGGAAAACCAGAACTGCGCGTCCAGCTGCAGCGCGACCGCATGGAGGTGTTGGGCGTCAACGTCGGAATGCTGGCAACGACGCTGAACCTCCTCGTTGGCGGCCAGCAGGCCATTTCCCAGTTCAAGGAAGCGGGAAAGCAGTATGACGTGAAGATGCGCCTGATGAAGGCGTTCCGCGAGACCCCCGAAAGCCTGCCGAACCTGATGGTGCGCACGATCGACGGGATGCGCACCGTTCCGCTCTCGAACGTCACCGAGCTGTCGATCAGCCCGGGCGCGGCGACGATCAATCGCTTCAACCGCGCCCGCGAGGTGCGAATCGGCTGCAATCTCGAAGGGAAGGCGCAGGGGGCGGCCATGAGCGAGTTCGTCGCCGAGGCGAACAAGCTGTTTCCCCCCGGGTATCGGGGCCAGTTCCAGGGCCTGGCGAAGACGAGCGAGGAGACAACGCAGAACATGGCGTTCGCCGCCGCCATCGCGGCCATTCTCGTCTATATGCTGCTCGCATCGCAGTTCGAGAACTTCCTGCACCCGCTCACGATCATGACCTCGGTGCCTCTCGGCGTGGTCGGGGCGATCGCGGCGCTCCTGTTGACTCAGGCGAGAGTCGACATCATGACCATGATCGGGTTTCTGATGCTGATGGGCCTCGTCGTGAAGAACGGCATCCTACTCGTCGAGTTCATCAACCAGCAGCGCCACCGCGGGATGAGCCGCCGCGAGGCGATTCTCTCGGCCGGCCCGATCCGTCTGCGGCCGATTCTGATGACCAGCGCCTGCATGATCGGCGGCATGATCCCGCCTGCCATCGCGACCGGCCCCGGCTCGGAAATGCGCGTCGGCATGGCGATCGCCGTCATCGGCGGCCTGATCACCTCGACCTTCCTGACCCTGCTGTTCGTGCCCGTCATCTACGAGCTTCTCGAAGACATCTGCTCCTTCTTCGGCATCAGGGCGTTCAGGGAGCATGTCGTCCAGGCAGGGCAGGAATCACGAAGCCCCGATCGACATTGAGGGGCGACGAATGCCAGCCATGAACACTCCACCTGTCCCCGGCGCGCCGCCCGTATGGCGGGCCCTTCCGGGCGGCATCTGGGCGATGGGCTTCGCCTCGCTGTTCATGGACATGTCGTCGGAGCTGATCCACAGCCTGCTGCCCGTGTTCATGGTCACCACCCTCGGCACCTCGATGGTCACCGTCGGCATCATCGAAGGCGTCGCAGAAGCGACCGCCTCCATCATGAAAGTGTTCTCGGGGGCGCTCAGCGACTACTTCGGCAGGCGCAAGCACCTGATGCTTGTCGGATACGGCCTCGCCGCCTTCACCAAGCCGATCTTCCCGCTTGCCAACGCCATCGGCTGGGTGTTTGCGGCTCGTTTTATCGACAGAGTCGGGAAAGGGATCCGCGGAGCCCCGCGCGATGCGCTGGTTGCCGACATCACCCAGCCCCATCTGCGCGGCGCCGCCTACGGCCTTCGCCAGGCGCTCGACTCGGTCGGTGCCCTGCTCGGCCCGCTGCTGGCGGTCCTGCTCATGGCGCGGTTCGCGAACGACATCCGCCAGGTCCTCTGGATCGCGGTGATTCCGGCGTTCGTCTGCGTTCTTCTCCTGGCGGCGTATGTCCATGAACCCGAGCGCGCGTCCGAAGCACTTCCCGGCGGGAAAAAGCTCCGACTGGCTGACGCTGGGAGACTTCCCTGGCACTACTGGCTCGTCGTCCTTCTCGGGGCGATCCTGACGCTCGCCCGGTTCAGCGAGGCGTTTCTCGTTCTGCGGGCACAGGATGTCGGACTCGCCGCCGGCCATGTCCCGATCGTATTGATCGTGATGAACCTCTTCTACGCCGGGGCGGCCTACCCGGCAGGAATCGCCGCAGACCGCCTCAGCCGCCGTTCCCTGCTTCTCGCCGGGCTGGCTTTCCTGGTCGTCGCCGATCTCGTCCTTGCCGCAGCGGGATCTCCTGCGGCCGTCTTCGTCGGAGCCGCGCTGTGGGGACTGCACATGGCCTTCACCCAGGGTCTGCTGGCGAAACTGGTCGCCGACACCACTCCGCCGGAACTCGTCGGCACAGGCTTCGGCATCTTCAACCTGGTCAGCGGCCTCGCGCTGGTGCTGGCCAGCGCCATCGCAGGTTCGCTCTGGAGTTCGCTGGGCCCCTCGGCCGCGTTCCTCGCAGGGGCAGCGTTTACGATCGTCGCGGCCGCCGGGCTGGCCCTTGTTCCGTCGAGGGTGCGACCCGCCTGATACCGATTCCGGCGTGTCGAGCGCGAATGCCCTGCTACCGTTCGTGCCGAGCCCGTCGAAGCGCGAACCGTCGCTCGCCGATGTTTCCCCCGTTCGCCCTTCGACAGGCTCAGGGTGAACGGAGGTGGGCATCTGCCAGATATTCAGGAGCAGAGCAGATGAACTCGCGACGCCATTCTTCCCTTGACAAGACGTTTCAAAATGCGAATCGTTTGTAGTGAGGGGTGAAAAGAGAGGAGATGAGAGGCTATGTTCAAACTCGAGTTTTCCGAAGAGGATCTGGCCCTGCTGAAATCTATGCTCTCGAGGGAGATAGCTGACACCCGCGTCGAGATTCACCACTGCCGCAACATGTCCCAGTTCCAGGATGCTCTCAAGGCTCGCGAAGCCGAACTTCACTCCCTGCTCGACAAAGTCATGAGGCTGCTCCCCACCTGACGGCTTCCTTCACGAAACCGCTTTCTCCGATCGGATTTCCCGATAAACAAGGTTCAACATGCGACGCATTTCAACTCCGGGCACACGCCCGGATTTTTTTCTTTCATCATCGCTCCCGTCTGCTTGTCGGGAATACGACGTTACTGCTCGTCGCAAAAGGAACACGGCACTCATCCCGTATACTCGTATACTCGATGCCGTTCGTGCTGAGCTTGTCGAAGCACGAAAGCTCTCGCCCTTCGACAAACTCAGGGCGAACGGCCGTACCATGTCAGGTAGCATACGATATATTTCACACGCTATAGTTGTCGCCTAACATATGAGACGAGTATTAGCGGCAGCCGGGCCAGGTCATCCACCCGGGCCGCCGGTCGACGGCGAGGTTTGCGCCCTTACCCGAGGGAATCTTCGTGCAGGCCGAAAAGGAACCCGATGAAGATATAACTGAAGCTGAACAGATACAGCGCGAGGTGCCCGTTGAACATGGCGATCAGGGTAACCTGGCCGGCGACGCAGGCGCGAAAATTGGTGGCGTTCGAGAAGTAGGCTTTGGGGCCGACGGGGTTCCGATAGAAGCGGATCGCGGTCCAGAATTGCAGGAAGATGGTCATGACCCCGCAATAGATGAAATACTCGGTGTATCGAAAGGAGAATGCCCCGAGAGCCCTTGCCGCAAAAAAGCAGATGGTCGGCAGAAACGCGCCAACGAGGCCGACGACCCTGGCCTTCTCGATCCCGTGACGAACGATGAACGTGTCCTTCCCGGCGGCCTTGTCGCCTTCGTAATCCTTGAAATACGTGAAGTAGGTCATCAGCCCGTTCATCAGCGCGACGAGAAACAGGCCGGCCACCCGCGAGCGGTCGAACAGGGGGCCGCTCAGCATCGGCCCCGCGGCGAGGAAACCGTACAGGCTGCAGTTGGAGATCATCACGCCGAATACCACGTTGGCCCACAACCCCCAGGCTTTGCTGTAGTTGTAAAGGAAATTCATCAGGAACCCGAGGGTCAGCGGAACCAGCGACCAGGGATTCAGGAACCAGGAAATGACGGCGGCGATGCCCATGAGCACGCTCGACAGGGTCAGCGCCCAGGTGACGTTCAGCTCGCCGGTCACCATCGGCCGGTTCGGGGCGTTGATCCGATCTTCTGGAAGCCCCAACCAGTCGTTGAAGATCTGGTTGACGCCCCAGCTCAAAAAAAGGATCACCAGCGCAATGGCACCGTACACATAATCGTCCCCAGTGATCTCGAGTCCTTCCCGGGTCTTGGCCCAGAAATAGAACGAAACGCCGATCCACCCGGCGATGCCGGTGATGAACGAGTAATACAGCCGCATCGTCTTGATATAGGCAATGATAAATGTCATGATATTTTTCATGTTTCCTCCACGGAGAGGCGCAAGCCAATCCGGCCGCGAATCCCGGCCATCATATCATTGTCCGGGAATATCTGTCGCCCGGGGCAACATCACACACGGCCCGGATTGCTTCGACCCCGCGGGCATCGGGAAGCCGGCCTCATCGCCGGTCGAATCAGCGGCAGGGCTCGGGGCAGTACCTCGATAGAGGCGGGAAGCCGGCCGCGCGGGTCGCCGTCGTATTCCACCTCGCGGGCATCGCCCTGGTCCGGAATCTCGACCCGGCGTGCGAAGATGGGCGGGAATCGCCGGGTGATCGTCCCGGTATAGATCGACGGCAGAATGGCGAAAAGACGTGCCCGGGAAATTCCGAACAGGGGCAGGGCATACATCTTCCCGTCATCCGGGGCGATCTCGAGACTCAGTTTGATTCCGGAAGCCACGAGCGGGCTCTTCCCGACGAACAGGTTGAACAGTCCGGGGAAAACCGCCTCGCGGCCGTCGATCTGAACGCGCAGATCCGGGGGCCGATAGGAAGCCAGGGCGTGCAGAAGCGCCAGCAGCGTGCCGAGTCTGTCGCCCCACCTCTTGCGAAGCCCGGAGTTGGCGCCGCGGGCAACCGCGGCACCGAGGCCAAAATTCGCGCAGCAACTGAAGATGCGGTGAACCGTGGTTTCTTCGGCCGGATGGCGATGGACGATTCGGCAGAGATCGACCGGGCGCGGCGCCCCATTCAGCAGGAGATCGACGGCGGCAACGGTGTCGAGCGGGATGCCGTGATACCCGCAAAAATCGGGGCTGGTGCCGGTGTAGATCACCCCGAACGCCGCGAGAGCGGTGCGCGATTCGGCGTCGAACAGGCCGTTGACCACCTCGTTGATCGTGCCGTCGCCGCCGACCGCGACCACGACCTCGAACCCATCACGGGCCGCCTGCCGGGCCAACCGCACGGCATCGCCGTCCCCGCGGGTCAGGGCGAAATCGTAGTCGACGCCGCGCGCATCGAGGGTCTCGAACAGGAGCGGCCAGGAATGGCGCGCCTGGAAAGAGCGCGACGAGGGGTTGAGGACCAGGAAATACCGCGGCATGTCTCAGTCGGGCTTGTACAGGTTCATGCGGCGGTACAGGTCGGTCGGAGATCCCTTGTTCCAGGTTTCAACCAGTTTCTCGGTGAATTCCCTGGGAACGGGGGTCTTGCGGAGCCCCTTGTCGACGATGGTCTTGTGAATGGAACCCGCTTCCGTGGCGCAGAGCCAGCGCGTTCCCGGTTGCCGGAACTGGCGGCGCATCCGGGCGAAGATGGTTTTGAACCCCTCTTCCTGGACGTTTCCGAACGAGACGTTGAGGAACTCGCAGGGCTGCACCTCCCCGTTGGCGTTGAGGTAGAAGCGGTCGACGCCGCCGGCGGTGCAGCCGAAGTGGCACGGCGACTCTTCGAAAACCTGAACCGACGCGGACGGGTGGCCCGCAAACGCTCCCGGCGAGTTGTACTGCAGGTGCAGCCGGCGCAGCTTGCGAATCTTCTCCCGAGCCGAGATCATCTCGTCCTGCTTGCCCAGCCAGGCTCCGGCCGATTTGCCGTGGATGATCTGCACGAACGAGCACCCCCACTCGCGGGCGACGTCCATGACGCGCTCGACCCCGTCGCGAGCGAAAAGTTCCTCGGTCGGGCAACTGTTGAGGGCGACGGTGATGCCGGCCTCGTTGAACATCCGGGCCGCCTCTTTTGCGATCCCGAACGAACCGGGGAACCTCGTGAACGCGTCGTAATCGACGGGATCCGGGGTGTGCAGGGAAATCATCACGCCAAAGACGCCGGCTTCCTTCATGCGCCGCGCCATCTCGGGGGTCAGGCCCTCGCCCGTGGTGTTGACCCAGATCTCGCGCCGCCCGTCGAAGGCGGTGAGAAGGTCCATCAGCCGTTCGAATCTCAGAAGTGGCTCGCCGCCTTCGATGTCGAACATGGTGACGCCGATCTCCTGCATCTCGCGGGCGACCTTCTTCAACAGCTCGATCTCGATATCCGCGCCCCCGTCGTTTCGCTGGTAGCAGTGCGGGCACTTGTAGCGGCAGGCCTTGGTGATCGAGAAGACGACCGTAAGCGGGCCCGGGTCGGGGCGGATGAACTTCTCGAAGGACTCCCAGAACGCCGGCGACGGATAGGCCGGAAGATACAACTGCATCTTGTACAGTTCGCCGACCTGGACGACCTTGTTCCGGACCATGACCTTCAGCAGCAGAAGCGAGCGATAGAGCAGCTTCACGAACGCGACCGGCCCGAGCCGCCCGCGAAGCGTTTCCCCGAGATATCGCAGAAACACATGCACGACCACGCGCAGATACAACGCCAGCTTGGGAAACCCGGTCAGAAAGATGGGTTTCAGCATACGCTCCTCCTCGCTCCCCTCATACGATTGATTCCTGCAGAATGAAAGCCACCCGTTCGCCCTGAGCCTGTCGAAGGGCGAAATGAGGAATCATCTGCAAGGGCTGTTCGTGCTTCGACAAGCTCAGCACGAACGGAGACATGAAGCTGGTTTTGATATGCAGGACTCAATATTGAGTCCATAAGTCGTGTCTTAGATGCCTTTTGAGTTCATGCGGATTTGGCGAACTGGAATGAGGTCATACTTTTGTTTTCATTAGCATACCATATTTAGAAAATGGCATGGCAAAAACTGAGCAGCTGCTATAGTAGGGTAACAAGTAACAAGTAGAAACAATTACTTTATGACTAACATTTTGCCATTTGTTGGCAAATATACCTTGGAATTAGCAGAAACCGGCATAGAGTAATTTGAAAATGATTCGCCACCGGCGGAGAAAGTTTCCTTAACTTCGCCAGTAAGCAATGATTGGAATTTCACGGCTCTGTCGTTGAAATTTGGTACAACAACATATTTCTCAACACCGGCACTGTAAAAACCGACTCCGCCCCAATACCAATCGGCTACATCTTTATCCCGCTTCCATACGATAGCGCCGGTTTTGGCATTAAGACAAAACAATCTGTCGCACTTCGAAGGAGCAATCAAATAGAAATTACCATTTGATTCTTCGAGGTTTAGCCGAGAATGAATAACGCCAGCTTCCCAACCACCTTCATATGGCGTGAAAGAAGTGTCAAGACGCCATTTGAAGCTGCCGGTTCGGCTGTTAACACACACAATGCTAGGTTCATGACTGCCGATAAAGATTTCAATAATGCCGTCATTATCGACATCTTTAAAAACCGGACCGGATTCAATTTTATTATTCATTTGAACGGACCATATTTGAGAACCATCTGAAGGCTTCAGAGCATATATTTTATTATCACCGTGGGTCCCACAGGCGATAATTTCCTTTTTTCCATCATTGTCTATATCAATTGCTAGAATATCGGAGTGAACAGCTTGCATGCTCTTGGACCAGAGGGTTTGACCGGTTTTCCCATTTATCGCATATAACGTGTTTACCGTGCCGAAAACAGCGTCTTGATAACCATCACCATTAAGGTCTGTAACTGCCGGGGCACAAGCCATATCCCCACCAGCAGAAACTTCCCATAACGCCGTATGAGTTTTGCCATCAATAGCAGTCATTAGCCCTCTTAACGGGACAACAACATCCTTCGTCCCGTCGCCGTTGACATCACCCAACTGGCAGCCGGGTATGACACCAAAATAGCCGTCCCCAAACGGACCTTCGCCTTTGAATGACCAGGATAGCGCATCTTTTGTCGTATCAAAGCACACCAGGTAGCCACCTTCGAAATGAACATAAATATTGGTGCCATCGACAGTGGGCTTCGATGCCTGTGAACCTAAGAGAGAAACGAATGAAACTGTTTTTCCGGAGGGCTGGGGATCGCTTGGAGGCACATTAACCGAGTTGGTTTCGGTATGAAAAACCACCACCTTTTTTGCGGTTTGATTGTCTCTTGAAATAGCTTGAATAGTAACAGTAAACGTTGAGTTATCATTGAGACTACCAAGATCAAAATTGTGGCTTGTTTTATATTCACCAATCATTGTTTCAACTGAAATTCCTTGTGGTTCAGTCATTGACAATGTGATATTAGCTCTAGAATCAATATCAGTCTGCCAAGAAACCCAGTAATGAAGGTTATCATTTTTCACAATTGCGTTCGAAATCACAGGTGGGACCGATACCTGGGGAGTAGTTGGTTGGGATTGACTCGAATCTACGGGTGATAACACGAGATTAAAATTTGTTACCTGGCCGACACCGAAGGATAGTGTTGCCGCAAAATCAGTGAACCCATCTTTTTTAAAACTTACTTCCCAGCTTCCTGCAGGCATATTAAACACTTGATAATTACCATTTGAATCAGATGTGGAAATCTGATCCCACACTTTAACAGTAACACCCTGAACAGGATCGCCACTTGGTTTTGAAATCTTTCCACTGACAGAGTTAGAAGCTGCAACAATGGTTATGCTTTGAATTTCAACTATCTGAAGTTTGACCACAACAATGGCCCCACTTCTCATTTTATAAGATTTACCATCTGATTCCTTACGGCTTATTACGTTGTGCGTACCTTCTGGAACATTTTCTAAAATGAAATTTCCTTCTGCATCAGATATTGTTTTCTTCGAAGTATCGCTTTCAAGGAATACTTCAGCGCCTGGAACTCCTACGACGCCTGAGTCTGACAAAATCGAGCCCTTCTGGCTTTCCGAAATAATACCGTTCGAAGTGATTTTACCTTTAATTGCACCCGTGTTTTCCTGGAAGGTGATGCCTGACCCAACAGCACCACCACCTCCTCCTCCGCCACCACCACAGCCAAACAGCGTAAAAGCGGCAATGGCCAAGACAAGCAGAAGGTAAACACGAGACTGTTTCATTTCAACCCTCCGAGATAATGATCGATATAATATTAACCATTGATCACAATCATGCAATTTTATATTCAATATACGCCCCAATTTAACACTGATAAAAGGATGGGGCAAATTATATTTTTGGTTCATCCGACTAAAGCGTACTTTGTCTCATGAAGAGCCATGATCTTGAG
>DAOSOK010000061.1 GCA_035373905.1 Candidatus Ozemobacteraceae bacterium
GGTTCGTCCTCAAAGAAGCGATGACGACCGAAGCCGGCTTCGTGGCCGTCGACGGTCACGCGTTCGACAATCTTCTCCACATGGAAGGCACGACGGTTTCGCCGTGCCGCCCGGCCGGCATCGTCAGGATCGGCCCGGACAAATACGACGTGACATCCGACGGCGACTTCATCGAGCGGGGAAAACCGGTCACGGTCATCGCCGTCGACGGAACGAAGATCGTCGTCCGGGAAGTCAGGGAATAAGGGAACACCTCATGCGGAACATGCTGCCGTATTTCTCGCTCTTCCTCCTGCTGGCCGTTTTTTTCGCGACTTCGACAGCCACGGCACAGGAAATGTCGGGCGAGGAACTCCTCCCCCGCCTCTCTTCCGGAACGACGAGTTCCGACGCACCTGCCGAAGCGGCACCGGCGGATACCGTCCGCGAACAGGCCGACGGCCGGAACGTCTCCAAGGCGACTTCGCCAGGCGAGCCAGGGTCTATATCTTATGGTTTAATAGTGCTTTCAATGCTCATCGGAGGTCTGATCCTCCTGTTCATCGAGGTGGCATTGATACCCGGCTTCGGCATCACCGGCGTCACCGGCATCATCGTGATTTTCGCCGGGCTCGGCCTAGCGTTCTGGAAGTTGGACATCCGGCTGGCCGTCCTGTATTCGTTCGGCTCGATGGCGGCTCTCGTCGGGCTGGTTCTCTGGGCGATCTATATTTTCCCGTATACCAGCGTCGGCAAGAAGTTCGTGCTCACCGCGAAGATATCCGTCGAGGACGGCTTCACCGCGACCCGCGATCTCGAACGGTTCGTCGGCATGGAAGGCGTCGCCACGAGCGACCTGCGCCCCTCGGGCATCGCCCGCATCGGGGACGAACGCATGGACGTGCTGTCGGACGGTGAGTTCGTTCCGCGCCAGAGCAAGATCAAGGTTCTGCGCGTGAAGAACGGCGCCCTGATAGTCGCGATGATCGAGCCGCCCCCGGCCGACGCGCAGAACGGCTGAACCCACGAATCCCGCGCTCAACCCAAGCTCATGGAAAACAGCTTCACCATTGAGACACAGAGGCGCAGAGATTGAAACGAGATGAAAAAAATGTACGAAAATATTTTCCTCGGCGTCTCAGTGTCTCCGCGGTGAATGGTTCGAATTTCAATATATCTGCCACGGAGAATGAACCGCCCCTACGGATATAGAGCTGTTGTTTTGTGTCTTCGCAGTGAAATAGTCTCTGCGCCTCTGTGACTCTGTGGTTAGTTGTTTTCCATTTGCCGGCCGGTCATCGGGACCAGGGGAGGCGGAGCAGGGATTCCGGAATCGGGGCGATCTCACCGGATGTCGGAGCCGCTTTGATATAGTATATACTTTTATTCTTTTCGACGGCCCGGATCTGAAATTTCGTGTCGATTGCCTCGTGCGCCGTTTCAGCATTCAGACGACCTTCCACGGGCAGCTCCGCATCCAGGATGCGGAATCCGCAGAGAGGCCAGAGGTTGCGGGCATACTCCGCCAGGGGATGCACGTCGGTTTTCAGATGGAGGAGCCCCTCGCTCGGGAGCAGTTTGCGGTATCTGGCGAGGAAGGTCGGGGAAATCAGCATTTTTTCAGGCTTTCGCAGATAGGGCGTCGGGAACGTGACCCAGATGTCATCGAGTTCGCCCGGGGCGAACAGGCGGTCCAGGGCTTCGCCCTCGATGCGGATGAAACCCACGTTTTTCAGTCCCTCCGCCAGGGCCGTCGCGGCGCCGCGCCAGATTCTGCCGCCCTTGACGTCGAGACCGAGGATGTTGCGACCGGGAAAGCGCCTGGCGAGACCGAGCGAGAAATCGCCCCATCCGCAGCCCATCTCGAGGACGAGCGGCGCCGGTCGCCGGAAAAAAGCGTCGTTCCATTTCCCCGAAAGCTCGAACGGCGTTTCCAGAAGTTTTTTCACCGGGGGTTCGAGAAAATTCGGAAACGTCGCCAGCTGTCGATATCGTTCGAGTTTTGGAACGCGCATGGATATTCGGGGTCACCTTGTTCTTGACTTTGATCGGCGTTTCCCGGATTATAGAACAAAATGGACCGGTACATGCCGGGCAGCGTGAAAATTCGTGCGTCGATCTGAAGGAGGCGTTCCGTGGAAGGCTTCGTCGTATTGATCATCATCGGTGGTCTGATCGGTTTCTTCGTTCTCACTTACTTCGTTCCGGTCGGCCTCTGGGTCAGCGCTCTCGCCTCCGGCGTTCCGGTCGGCCTGTTCGATCTGATCGGCATGCGCCTCCGCGGCGTTTCTCCCTACCAGATCATCAACCCGGCCATCACCGCCATCAAGGGCGGTCTCGACGTGGCCCTGCAGGCGCTCGAATCGCACTACCTGGCCGGCGGCAACGTTCAGAAGGTCGTTTCGGCCCTGATTTCGGCCCAGCGCGCCGGCATACCGCTGAGCTTCAAGCAGGCCACGGCAATCGACCTGGCCGGTCGCGACGTGCTCGACGCGGTCCGCAACTGCGTCAAGCCGAAGGTCATCACGACCCCCGAAGTCTCGGCCATGGCGAAGAACGGCATTCAGGTCAAGGCCATCGCCCGCATCACCGTGAAAACCGACATCAACAAGCTGATCGGCGGCGCCACCGAAGAGACGATTCTCGCCCGCGTCGGCGAAGGCATCGTCACGACGATCGGCTCGGCCGAGTCGCACAAAGAAATCCTCGAGAACCCCGACCGCATCTCCAAGACGGTCCAGGAAAAGGGCCTCGACGCGAAGACCGCGTTCGAAATCCTCTCGATCGACATCGCCGACGTCGATATCGGCAACAACATCGGCGCCAAGCTGCAAATCGACCAGGCCGAGGCCGATATGAAGATCGCCCAGGCCAAGGCCGCCGAACGCCGCGCCATCGCCGAAGCCAAGGAGCAGGAAATGCGCGCCCTCGAGCAGGAGATGCGGGCGAAGCTCGTCGAGTCCGAGGCGCAGGTCCCGCAGGCCGTCGCATCGGCCCTGTCGGACGGCAACATCGGCATTCTCGATTATTATACGTTGAAGAATATCAACTCCGACACCGAGATGCGAAAATCCTTCTCGCAGATGGTCGACGTGCCGGTCATTCCGAACAAGTAAGCGGAGATCGCCGAAACGTGGAAGCGTTTTTCCAGGTCGTCATCTTCCTGGTAATCGTCGTCGCCTCGATCTGGTCCGAGATGAGCAAGAACAAATCGAGCGGCAATTCCGACGCCGAGTTCGGCGACCTCACGGCAATCGACGACTTTTTCAAGCAGCAGGAAAAGTCGCAGAAAACCTCTCAACAACGCCCTTCTTCGGGCGGTTTCGATGACGATGTCGTTTCGCTCGAACGCACGCCCGCGCCAAGCGAACCGTTCGGCACCCCTCAGAAAATTCAGCCGCAATCCGGCAAGTCGAAACGCTTCGAAAAGCAGGAGAAAAAGCGAAGCCAGGGTAAGAGCCGCGCCGGCCTGGATCAGCGGAGTCGCGCGCTTCCGCCTCTTCCGTCTGCGTCGTCGCACTTCGGGAACGTCGAAAGCGATGAAGGTGCATGTCTCGACGAGGCCCCCTCCCTGACCGGTCAGAACAACTACGAACGCGGCGGCTTCACCATCGCCCGCACCGCCTCGACAACGTCCGCCACCACCCGCCGCCCGGCGAGGCGCTGGTCGCGGCAGCAGCTCATCAATGCGATCGTCATCTCGGAGCTCATGAACCGGTACGACGTGAACCGCGTCTACGGCCGCATCCCCGACCGGCGAAGCTGAGACAAGATCGTCGAGATCTTGCCCAGATGGAATTCATCGACCATTTCAGGCGCGCCAGACGTTCCTTCCGGGCACTCCTCTCCGCCTTCGACCTGACGGTCCGGTTCGGCGGCTACGCGCATGCGGCCGCGGAATCGGGGCCTGCGGTGATTCTCGTTCCCGGAAGCGAGCTCGTCGCCCAGGTGATGCTGACAGCATATTATCCTCGCCCGTTTCACCCTGCCGTCAGCCTGCCCCTCTGGGAAAAACCCGTCCTCCGCACACTGGCTTCGCGCCTCGGGTTCCTTGAACTGCCGCGACGGGAATGCGGCTGGCGGAGCTGGATTCGTAACGCCGTGAAACTGCTGGCATCCGATGGCAGAATAGCCCTGTTCGTACCATCGGATTTCGCATCATCGAACAAGCCGCCCGTTGAAATCGCCGTTGCAGCGATGCTCTGCCGCCTCAGCGGCTGTGCGTTCGTTCCGGTCGCAACGGATGGTTGTGACCGGGTTTTGCCCCCAGACTGCATTCTTCCGCGGGTTCTGCCCCTCCGGATGCTGATCGGCAAACCGGTCAAGCCTCGCATCGATACCGCAGTATCGAATAGAAACCGTGACTGGGCGAGGATGTTCCAGACGGATCTGTCGATTCTTCAACAGCGTCTTCTCGCCTGTCCGGAAGGAGTTCCGGATGAGCAACCATCCATTGAGACGCCGTTTCCAAGGACACCTCAGGGGTAACCGCCCGCGAGTCAAACCGGCGCGCGATCGGTTTGTGAAATTTTTATTTTTTCACGCCGTAAAGCGATTTTCAAACGTTCAAGCGGATGCCGTGCCGGTCGTCGGGTTGACTTCTGACCTGTCCCGGCCTATCATTCACCCGTTTCAGGAACGTGGGGGGTACATCCCCGCGACAACACATTCAGGAGGGACACCGTGTCTGAGGCCAAGACGAATTACAAGCACGACATGATGGACGGCAACACTGCCGTGGCCTACGTCGCCCACGCGACGAACGAGGTCATCGCGATCTACCCGATCACGCCGAGCTCCAACATGGGCGAAGTCGCCGATGAGATGAGCGCGAAGGGCGAGAAGAACATCTGGGGTACCGTTCCGACCGTCGTGGAGATGCAGTCTGAAGGCGGCGCCGCGGGTGCCGTTCACGGTTCGCTGACTTCCGGCGCCCTGACCACGACGTTCACCGCGTCGCAGGGCCTGCTGCTGATGATCCCGAACATGTACAAGATCGCCGGCGAGCTCACCTCGTCCGTGATCCACGTCGCGGCCCGCTCGCTGGCCTGCCAGGGCCTGTCGATCTTCGGCGACCACAGCGACATCATGTCGGTCCGCTCGACCGGCTACGCCATCATGGGCGGCGGCTCGGTGCAGGAAGCGATGGACATGTCGCTCATCGCGCAGGCGGCGACGCTCGAGAGCCGGATTCCCTTCATTCATTTCTTCGACGGGTTCCGCACCTCGCACGAGGTCAACACGATCGACATCATTTCCCACGCCCAGATCCGCGAAATGATCGATGAGAAGCTGGTCGACGAGCACCGCAAGCGCGGCCTCAACCCCGACAGGCCGTTCATCCGCGGCACCGCGCAGAATCCGGACGTGTATTTCCAGGGCCGCGAGACCGTAAACGCCTTCTACGACAAGACCCCCGCCATCGTCCAGAAGACGATGGACAAGTTCGCCAAGATCACCGGCCGCGCGTACAAGCTGTTCGACTACGTCGGCGCCCCCGACGCCGAGCGCGTCGTCTGCATCATGGGCAGCGGCGGCGACACGATGCACGAGGTCGTCGAGCACATGGTCGCCAAGGGCGAGAAGGTCGGCGTCGTAAAGGTTCGCCTGTACCGGCCGTTCTCGGTCGAGCATCTGGTCAAGGCGCTTCCCGCCACCGTGAAGGCGATCGCCGTCATGGACCGCACGAAGGAACCCGGCGCCAACGGCGAGCCCCTGTATCTCGACATCCGCAACGGCATCGGCGAGGCGCTCGAGCGCAAGATCGCCCCGTTCAAGAGCTGGCCGAAGATCGTCGGCGGCCGCTACGGCCTGGGCTCGAAGGACTTCACCCCGGCGCAGTGCGTGGCCATTTTCGACAACCTCAAGCAGGCCGAGCCGAAGAACCACTTCACCGTCGGGATCAACGACGACGTGACACACACCAGCATCCCGGTCGGCCCGGTCGTCGAGACCAGTGACCCGTCGACCTACGCGGCCAAGTTCTACGGCCTCGGATCGGACGGCACCGTCGGCGCGAACAAGGATTCGATCAAGATCATCGGTCACGAGACGGACAACTACGCCCAGGCGTATTTCGTCTACGACTCGAAGAAGTCCGGCAGCATCACCACGTCGCACCTGCGCTTCGGGAAGAAGCCGCTGCGCTGCCCCTACCTGATCACCCAGGCCGACTTCATCGCCTGTCACCTGTTCAGCTTCCTCGAGAAGCTCGACATCTTGTCCGACCTGAAGACCGGCGGCACCTTCCTGCTCGAGACCTCGCACCCGGCCGACAAGGTTTGGGATCACCTCCCGATCGAGCTTCAGAAGCAGCTGATCGAGAAGAAGGCGAAATTCTACGTCATCGACGCGTGCAAGCACGCCGAGGAGATCGGCCTCGGCAACCGCATCAACATCCTGATGCAGACTTGCTTCTTCGAGATCAGCAAGATCCTGCCCCGCGACGTCTACACGAAGGCGATCAAGGATGCGGTCAGGAAGACCTACGGCAAGAAGGGCGAGGAAGTCGTGAAGATGAACTGCGCCGCCGTCGACCGTGCCATCGAGAACCTGCACGAAGTGAAGATCCCCGCCACGGCCACGAGCAAGATCAAGCGCGCGCCGGCCGTTTCCGCCGAAGCCCCGAAGTTCGTCCAGGAAACCCTGGCCCCGATGATGATCGGCAAGGGCGACGACCTGCCGGTCTCGAAAATGCCCGTCGACGGCGTCTTTCCGACGGCCACCACCCAGTGGGAAAAGAGAAATATCACGAACTATATTCCCGCCTGGGACGAAAAGACCTGCATCCAGTGCGGCATGTGCTCGCTCGTGTGTCCCCACGCCGCGATCCGCGTGAAGGCCTTTGACGCGAAGCATCTCGCCAACGCCCCGAAGACCTTCAAGGCCGTCGACGCGAAGGGCATCAAGGACATGAAGTTCACGGTCCAGGTCGCCCCCGAGGACTGCACGGGCTGCGCCACCTGCGTCTACATCTGCCCCGCCCACCAGAAGGACGCCGCCGGCCAGAAGCTGGAAACTAAAGCGATCAATATGGTTCCGCAGCCGCCCATCCGCGAGGCGGAAGCCGCCAACTTCAAGCACTTCCTCGGCATCCCGGATCCCGATCTGACCATCGCCAATCCGGCCACGATCAAGGGTTCCCAGTTCGCCCGGCCGCTGTTCGAGTTCTCGGGCGCCTGCGCCGGCTGCGGCGAGACGGCCTACATCAAACTGCTCACCCAGCTCTACGGCGACCACCTGATGATCGCGAACGCGACGGGCTGCAGCTCGATCTACGGCGGCAACATGCCAACGACCCCCTACTGCACCCGCGCCGACGGCCGCGGCCCGGCATGGGCCAACAGCCTGTTCGAGGATAACGCCGAGTTCGGCATGGGGATGCGCGTCGCGGTCGACAAGATGCGCGAAGAGGCTCTCGAACTCGTCGACAAGATGATCGCCGGCGGCTGCTCCTCCTGCAAGGACACCTCGGTGTTCGAGACCGTGAAAAAGGCCGACCAGTCGACGCAGGCGGGCATCGAACAGCAGCGCGTCAACGTCGCGAAGATGAAGGAAAGCCTGAAGAAGTGCACCGGCGCCGACTGCAAGCGGCTGATGGAGCTGGCCGACTACCTGGTCAAGCGCTCCGTCTGGATCATCGGCGGCGACGGCTGGGCCTATGACATCGGCTACGGCGGTCTCGACCACGTGCTGGCCTCCGGCCGCAACGTCAAGATCCTCGTGCTCGACACCGAAGTCTACTCGAACACCGGCGGCCAGATGAGCAAGTCGACGCCCAAGGGCGCGGTCGCGAAGTTCGCCGCCGGCGGCAAGCCGCTGCCGAAGAAGGATCTCGCGATGATCGCCATGTCCTACGGCAACATCTACGTCGCGAAGATCGCGCTCGGCGCCAACCAGGCCCAGGCCCTCAAGGCGATCTCCGAGGCCGAAGCCTACGACGGCCCGGCGCTGATCCTGTGCTACTCGCACTGCATCGCGCACGGCATCGACATGAGCAAGGGTCTCGGCGAGCAGAAGAAGGCCGTTGAAGCCGGTCACTGGCCGCTGATCCGGTTCAACCCGAACCTGATCCTCGAAGGCAAGAACCCGCTGCAGATCGACTCCAAGGATCCGACCCTGCCGCTGGCCGACTACGTCTACGGTGAGAACCGCTTCCGCTCCCTCAAGAGCGCCAACCCCGAAGCGTCGAAGGCTCTCATCGACGCCTCGCAGAAGGACGTCGCCCTCCGGTTCCACCTCTATAAGTCCCTGGCCTCGATCCCGATGCCCGAAAAGAAGTAATCGATCCGTCCGCCCGCACCGGGCGGGGCCGATCTGGCCCCGCCCGGTGTTTTTCCTCTCGAAAACGTCGCTTCCAGTGCCGCGACAGGCTCAGGGAGTCGGTTCAGACCAGACGTAGCCGCGGGGGAAGGAGACAATGCGCAGTCCCCCGGCCGGGTTCCAGAGCAGATGAAGGCGCGCCTCTTCCGGCAGCTTCAGCCGCATGACGCCGGAACCGCTTTCTTTATAGACATATGTATATATTTTAGAGAATTGTTTCAAGGCAGACGGTTTGCAAGCCTGAAGCGTCTGCCAGCTTTCCTTTTCGGGGAACTCCAGGCTGAACTCCCAGCCGTCGAGTGCTTTCCAGAAACGGACTCGCGAAGGGCGGGGACCGTTCCACTCCAGCCAGGCGAGAACACGATCGAAGGACTCCCGTCCTTCGGCGGGAGTGAAACACCCGCATGTGAAAACAATGGAATCCGAAGCGGGCAGCACGATTCCTTCGGTCGACTGAGCGGTCCCTCCCTCCCGGAACAGGACCGGCCACATGCCCTGCCGGGGCGCCGTCCAGGGCAGACCTGCGATATCAAAGGTCCGGATTGCCTCCCAGAGATTCTTTCCCCAAAGGCATCCTGAGGCAACGGCGGTTTCCTGGAGCAGACGGTCGGCCTCGGTTGCCGGCCAGCCATCGGTTTCCAGCCAGCATGGCCCGATCGTCAGATTCTTCGCCGGGCGGCCGAGGAGGCGGCCAAGCAGGTCCCGGATACGGGGTTCGGCCGCCAGAAGATCGCTTTCGGACGGCCCTGCCGATCTGGATGTTCCATTCATCTGCACCTCCTGCTGGAGGAGCGTGAGCATCGGATCACCGGCGGCGTATCTCACCCGGGTCATATCGCGCGAATACCAGCCGGCCCGAGAGGATGCACCCGGACGGAAGCTGACTTCCTCGTCAAGTTTTCCCCATCCTCGAGATTTCGTCAGCGCCGAAGGGAGGGGGCTTCGCAGAAATTCGGCCCCGAACGTCGTCTCGTGGGGTTGCTCCGCAAGCATGAAGCGGCCGGATTTCTCCGCTTCGACAAGGCCGGCTCTCAAGAGGAATCTCCCGGGCAACTGGAACAGGGGAGCCCGCGTAAGCTCGACTTCCTCTCCTTCAGAGCCATAGAGCCCCGCCCACCGAAGAAGCAGGAATATGCTTCGAATCGCCGTTGGATCGCATATCTGCCGGATTTTTCCATCCGACACCACGTGAACGGCGTACCATCCGTTTCCCTCCTGTTGCGCGAAAACCAGGATTCCGCCACGGCCATCCGCCGGTTCGAGCCGGATCAGAGCTGCGCCCCCGGCTACTTCCGAGAGGTTCATCATATCGATGAACGGATGCGGCGCCGACGACGCCACGGCCTGGACCACCCAGGCAACCAAATCAGCCGGAACGTTCTCGCCCGTTTCGGGATCGACGAATCTGCCCTTCTTCCAGACCAGGTCGGCCTCGTTCGCCAGCAATTCCTGGTGCGGTCCCCACCATTCTGCGGCAAGGGAAATCCGCCGTATCCCCGGATTCTTCGCCGGAGAGGCCGGAGGCAGGTCCTTTGCTTCCAGATACGCTTCCACGGCAGATTCCGATGCCGTCACACGATCGGGATCGCCCCGGTATGTTCCGTTTCGCGCGGCTTCGGGATCGAGCAGGACGGCCCGGGCGGTCAAGGCGGCGGCCTCCGTTGCGAGGCCGGCGAAGTGATGAACCGAGGCAGCCAGCCACAGAAAATCCCGATCGCAAGGCACTTTCCCGGTAAGCTGTGCGAGAAGCCGGTGGTCCGCCGTCGTCAGGCGGTGAAATCGTGCTTTTTCCTGCAGAATGCGAAGCTGAAGCCACCGTGGTTCAGCACGGGGACGGCGGAAGCCATCTTTTGGAAGCTGATAGAGCATGTCTCGATAGCGCAGCATGGCTTTCAGAAGGTCGTCATGGCCATCTTCACCCGAGAGAAGGAACGCGATCCGGTCGATGATGGCCGGTTCATCCTCCGTAAACAACGCGAGGCGGTGGACGGCCAGATGCCCGGAAAGGGCGTTCGGGCCTTCGGGCCATTGGTGAAGCAGTTCTTGGATTCGTTCCGCTTTTGAGCGAACGAGGCGAACCGACGCGTCATCCGGCAATTTGCGCGGACCGCTCGCTGGCAACGGCCGCGGCCCCGAAACAAGCTGGGGGAGATCCCGGAGGATCGCATCACGGGCATACGGGTGAAGCAAGGCGTTCCGGAGCCCGATGGCAGGCGGCTCTCCCGGGAGGAGTTCGGCAGGAGGCTTGATCTGGCTCAGCCAGGCGGCAAAAGATGCCAGTTCCGCAGAATCCCCGGCAACGGCCATTCCAGCGAAGCAATGAAGCAACCACACCATGGCGATCGCAATCAGCCGCCAGTCGCCGTCTTTCTGCTTTCTGAAAGGCGCAAGCACGTCATATTCTCTCATTTTTCCATGTCCATTCCACGATGGCTCCCCCATTTCCAATAGAATATCACCTGCGACATCCGCTTCATCAGCATTATCTGCGGTTCTGTTTTCACAACGAGCCCCACATGCATGCACGAAGACATCTTCGTACATGCATGAAAGCACCCATTCCTCCTGAGCTTGTCGAAGGGCACGAGCGAAACATTGTCACGGCGCGAAGACTCTTGGTCTAGCCCTGTTGCCCGGCAGTGGCGGTGCAAGAGGGAAGCCGTGGGGTGTGATACCATTGCGGTGGAGGATCGTATGGAAGGTCGGATACTCGGACATTGGCGCCCGGTGGCTCTCGTTCTCGACGTGAACCGCTTGGCGGAAATTCTGCAGGTGCTGGTGAGGCACGGGTTCAGTCCGCTCGTTTCCCGTCTCAGGCGCGGCGGAGCGGATCTTGCCAACGCCGTCGCCGGCTTGAATATCCCCGCCGAAACGGAGGAAGCCGAAGCGGCTTCGCTTCCGGAGCGCATCAGGCTCGTTTTCCAGGACCTCGGTCCGACCTTTATCAAGCTGGGGCAGATCCTCAGCACGCGGTCCGACCTGGTTCCCGACGATATCGCCGCCGAGCTTCGCAAACTGCAGGACGACGTTCCTTCCTTCGGCATGGACGAGGTCCGCGCGATCGTCGAAACCGATCTCGGGAAGCCGCTTTCCGAGCTTTTCGCGAGTTTCGAGGAGCAGCCGCTCGGCACCGCGTCGATCGGCCAGGTCCACGGCGCGAGACTGCCGGACGGGACCGACGTCGTCGTGAAGGTCCAGCGGCCGGGGGTGACCCGCATCATCGAGCGCGACCTGCACCTGCTCGCCGAGATGGCGGTTCGCATCACCGGCGTATGGGCGGAGCTGAAGGCCTACGATCTTCCCGGCATCGTGAACCAGTTCAGACAGGCGTTGATGCGCGAGCTCGATTACACGCACGAACGCCGCAGCGCCCAGCGCTTCGCTTCCGCCTTCAAGGAGAACGAACGGATCGTCGTTCCGCGAGTCTTCCCCGCCCGCTCGTCGCGCCGCGTCCTGACGATGCAACGGATCCGGGGCGTGAAGATAACCGAAGCGACCTCTCTCGGAAACGACAACCGGGTTCTCGCAAAAGCGGCGGTCGAAGCCGTGCTGACGATGGTGTTCGAACACGGGTTCTTCCATGCCGATCCGCATCCCGGCAATATTTTCGCCCTGCCGGGAAATCGGATCGCCTTTCTCGATCTTGGAATGGTCGGGCGGCTGACCGATGCCCTCCGGTTCAGACTGACGGATCTGATCATCGCCCTCGTCGAGAACGACGTCGACGCTGCCGCACGGGCGCTCGCCGCCATCGGAAGGCGCGAGATCCCTCTCGATCGGGCCCGTTTTTTGGCCGACGTCGGAGAGATCATGGATCGGGTCGTCGGATTACCGATCGAGGAGATTCAGCTCAGCGAAGTGATCCGGGATCTGTTCGACGGCGCCCGCCGTCATCGCATTCGCGTTCCATCCGAGTGTTTCCTGATGGGAAAAGCGATGCTGACCATCGAAACCGTGGCGCGCGGACTCGACCCGCACCTGGATATCGAAGGAGCCGTGGCGCCGCACGTCCGGCGGCTTCTCGCGGTCCGGCTCGCTCCGAAGAGACTTGGAAAGCTCGTCTGGCAGAGGCTTTCCGAAACCGCCGACGCGGCCGGAGAGCTGCCTGGACAGATCACCGATCTTCTGGAATCGCTTCAGCGGGGCACCCTGACGCTTCGCATCGAACCAGCTCACCAGCACCGGACGATGTCGATCATCGAGAGACTGGTACAAAAAGTGACGTTCGCCGTGATCATCGCGGCGCTCCTCCTCAGTTCGGCCGTCTTCATCACCTTTTCCGGCTTTCAGGGCCTCGTATGGGGCATCCCCGCGCCGCTGTTCTTCGGCTTCGGCGGATATATAGCGGCTATTATTCTGGCAATTGCCCTCGTCCGCCAGGCCAATCGCCCGAACGGCGACGGCGACTCGACCTCCTGAGAAGATCAACGAGCCACAAAGACACGGTGACACAGAGGTTCTTTGTGGTTGTATCGGATTGCACCACCGCCCTGTCATTCGTACATACGCAGGGGCGGGTTTGAAACCCGCCCCTACAGAAGATTATTGATATCGCTATAAAACAAACGGCGGATTCTTTGCGCCCTCGTGTCTTTGCGGTGTAACGCGGTGGGTCAGATGATGAATTCGATGCCCTGGATCTTGACCTTGGACTGGGCGCCGATGCGGCGGATGATGTTGGCTGCGAGAAAGTTGCCAATGCGCAGGCAGGTCGTGAGGGGCAGACCCTTGAACATGCCGTAGAAGAAGCCGGCCTGGAAGTTGTCGCCGGCGCCGTTCGTGTCGCGAACGTCCTCGACCCGGTAGGCGGGGATACGGGTTTCGCCCTCGGGCGTGATCGCGACCGATCCCTGCTCGCCGAGCTTCACGACCGCGAGGTCAGTGTATTGGAGCATCCGGCGAAAGTCGGGGCCGCACAGGGCGCGGGCTTCCTCTTCGTTGGCGAACAGGATGTCGACGCGGTCGGCGAGAAACTCCTCGATGCGGGCGCGGGCCGAGTTGATGACGAAGCTGTCGGCCAGGTCGAAGGAGATGTGCGTGCCGACCTTGCGCGCGGTTTCGTAGGCGTGTCGGGTCGAGCGATTGATCGGGTTTTCCCCGCGAAGCTCGTAGGCCGAAAAATGCAGATACTCGGAATCGGCGATCAGGCTGTGGAGGATCTCGTAGTCATACAGTTTTTTCGTGACGCCGAAATCGAGGCCGAAGGTACGCTGTCCGTCGGGGCTGATGAGGGTGTAACAGAGGCCAGACCGGCCGCGCTTGATCGAGACGTAGGTGTCGACGTCGTTCTCGCGCAGGTTGTTGATGTAATCGTACCCGTAATCATCGCTTCCGACGCAGCCGATGAACGAACACCGCAGACCCAGGTTGCTGGCGCCGTAGATGACGTTGGTCGGGGAGCCGCCGGGCGAGATCGTCGGCAGGTGTTTCTGGGCGATCTTCTGGAGCTTCTTCAGATTTTCGGGAGTGAGTTCGATGCTGTTGCCTTTCGGCAGATCGAGGGTGACCAGTTCCTCGTCCTCGACCTCGATGATGATGTCGGTCAGAGCGTCGGAAATGGCCGTGAGCTGGTATTTGCGCTGTCCTTTGGGAAGCCTGGGAGGCATCGTCGTCACCTCGTACGAAGTCGGGTCCGTCTGGAATACGCCATCCTGGCGCCGACGGCCCACTTCCCGCGTCCTGCGAGTCGGGGCCGTCAAAACCCGCGTCAATCCACGATAGACGCCCGCAACAGGAAAGTCAATGCCGAACCGGAGAGATTCGGCCGCAGTTCTATAGTTTACGGTTTTCATTTGCCTCATCTGCGCCATCTGCGGATTTCTTCGGGTTTTGGCATCCTTCTCCAGGAAGACGAAATGTCGTTGCCTTGGGGGCGGGTCTCGGGTATGCTTACGGGGCTGGCCGCACGGAACATGCAGCCGCCAGGAGCGGTCGACACAGTCCGGCGCAGGCAAAGGAGAAGGGCGTGTTCAGAAAATTTCAGGAAGCGACCCGGTTCATCAGCTCCGGCAAAATCGTCACAGACGAACTTCCCGGAAAGGACCGCGACGGCATCGAGGCAATGCCGACGGCTCTTCGGCCGCCTCCCTGCGCGTTCAACCAGCCCTGCAGATGCTGATGATCCGGCATCGCGACTTCATCAGGGGGTTTCCGGCATCATGCTGACCGCCGAGACCCCTCTGATGACGTGTGACGGCCCGGTCCCGGTCCGCGATATCCGCGAGGGAAGGGAACTCGTCGCGGCCGGCGGCTGGGGCGAGTCGATATTCGCAACCGCCGCCGACATTTTCGTCCAGTTCGACCACAAGGGGCCGGTGCTGAGCCTGAAAACCTCGCGGGGCGCGACGATCCGGTGCAGCCCCGACCACCCGTGCTGCGGGCGGCTCAACCAGGTCAACCGGCTGTATCACCTGTATCTGATGGAGCGGAACGCGCTGGGGTTCCGCGTCGGGCTCTCGAACGACCTGATGAAGGATCTGATCGCAATGCAGAACCTGCGTCACGACCTGTTCAACCAGCAGGACATCGTCGACCGGGTCTGGATCATCGAGTCGACGGAGAACGCTCTGAAAGCCGAGTTTTTGCTGAAATACGCGATGTTCAAATACGGCCTGCCCGACGTGCCGTTTTCCGGCCGCCAGGTGGAATCGGAGCTGCCGGACGAGATGATCCGCGAGTTGTACAACCGCATCGACACGCCGTCGCGGGCGCACCAGCTGCTTCTCGACTGGCTGATGTTCGAGGACAGCCCGCACGTCACGATGCGTGTCGCGAAGGCGGGGCAGACAGCCAGCAACGCCGTCCAGTTCGTCATTTTCGGGGGAACCGAGCGGGCCGGCTCGCGGCCGGGATATTCGCATCTCATCCGCATCGACAACGTCCAGGATCCCGACAAGGCCGAGCACAAGCAATTCAGGCGACGCCAGACGAGTCACGGCCAGTGGTATCTCGAGGTGACGCGGGACGACGACGAAGAGGCCCAGTTATTCGTGAAGACGCTCGTCGCGCTCGACAATCTCGAGGTTGTCCGCAAGATCCAGCTCACCAAGAAACCCGCGTTCTACCCGCTTCCGGCATCGCATTTGAAGCACGGCATGGTGGTGCCGGTACTGGGAGACCGTGGCAATATCGAGGAAGACACGATCGTGGAAATCTCGACGGAAGATCACCAGGGGCCGCTGTACGACGTGAAGCTCGCCGGCGGCTGCACCTACGTCGCAGGCGACTGGATCACGATGTCGTGGTCCGGGGCCGGCACGGGAACGGCGAGGAAACTGAATGAACCCCGCGCTTGAGCGCCAGATCGCCGCGTTGAACCCCCGCCAGATCGAGGCGGTGAACATCACGGAAGGGCCGTTGCTGGTCGTCGCCGGCGCCGGTTCGGGAAAAACGCGCATGTTGACGATGCGCATCGCCGCCCTCATCGAGAGGAACGGCGTCGACCCATCGGCAATCCTGGCGGTCACGTTCACGAACAAGGCGGCGAAGGAGATGCGCGAGCGGGTTCAGGCGCTGCTGCCCGGACGGGGCGAGGGCGTGACGCTGACGACGTTCCACACGTTCTGCAGTCAGCTTTTGCGACGTTGGCACGAGGCGGCCGGCTTCCCCGACGGGTTCACCATCTACGACGAGGACGACAGCGAGAAGCTGATGAAGCTGATCCTGAACGACCTGAACCTCGACACGAAGAAATGCACGCCCCGATCGATGCTGGGCGTGATCTCGCAGGCGAAGAACGAGCTGCTGGGGCCCGAGGAGTTCAAGCCGCCGCTGGCGGATGCCGAGCGGCTCACGACGATCTACACCCGCTACCAGGAGGCCCTGAAGAAGAACCAGGCCGTCGACTTCGACGATTTGATCTTCTGCGTCTGGAAGATGCTGAACGCCCGGCCCGATCTGCTCGAGAGGCTCCAGAACCGGTATCGGTATTTTCTCGTCGACGAGTATCAGGATACGAATACCGCGCAATATAAATTAATTGCTTTATTATCATCGGCGAGCCGCAACCTGTGCGTGGTCGGCGACGAGGACCAGTCGATCTACAGCTGGCGCGGCGCGACAATCCGCAACATTCGGGAGTTCGAGAAGGATTTCCCCGGGGCTCGCGTCGTGTATCTCGAGCAGAACTACCGTTCGACGCAGGGCATTCTCGACGCGGCGAGCGCCGTGATCTCGAACAATGCGGGCATCCACAAAAAGCAGCTCTGGACGACGAACGGGGCCGGCGAGCTGCCCCGCTTTCTTCACGCCGCCGACGATCGCGACGAGGCCGACCGCATCGTGGGCGAGATCAGGAAACTCGCGCGCGAAGGGATTTCCTACGGTCAGATGGCGGTGCTGTTCCGCATGAACAGCCTCAGCCGGACGATCGAACAGGCGCTGACGGGTCAGGGGATTCCCTACGAAGTGACGGGCGGCCTCAAGTTTTTCCAGCGGCGCGAGGTGAAAGACGTTCTCGCGTATCTGCGATTCATCGGGAACCGGAGCGACTCGATCTCGCTGCGGCGCATCATCAACACGCCGCGCCGGGGCATCGGCGAGACGACGGTCGAGCGGCTCGCCGCCGGCGGCGATCTGTGGGGCGAGGTGATGGCACAGGCGGCCGCGAGCCCGCGCAGCAAGACAGGCGCATTCGTCAAACTCATGGAGGAGCTGGTCGAGACGGCGGCGGGTTCGTCGGTTTCGATGCTCGCTAAAACAGTTCTCGACCGCACCCAGTACATCAACTGGCTGTATGAAACGGAGGAGGAGGAGGACGCGAAAGACCGCGAGTCGAACGTCGAGAGCCTTCTGGCCGACATCCGGTTCCAGGAGGAGGAGAACCCCAAGCTGACGCTCCGCGAGTATCTCGAGAAAGTGGCCCTGCACGCCGACGTCGACGACCTCGACGAGGCGGCCGAGCGCGTTCACCTGATGACGCTTCACAACGCGAAGGGGCTCGAGTTCCCCGTCGTGTTCCTGATCGCCATGGAAGAAGGCGTGTTTCCGCACCATTCGTCGAAAGACCTTCCCGAGCAGCTCGAGGAAGAGCGGCGACTGGCCTACGTCGGCATGACGCGCGCGATGCGCCGGTTGTACATGACGGCCGCCCGGCGCAGGATGATGTTTGGCGGCTGGATGAACAACATCGTTTCGCGCTTCGTCGGGGAAGTCCCGTCCTCGATGATCGAAGGCAAGCCTGCCGGCGGCGTTTTCGGCAGCGGAAGCGCGAGCGGCGGCTGGCGGCCGTCTGCCGGCTCCGCGGCCGCGTATTCCTTCGCTCGT
Organism: Candidatus Ozemobacteraceae bacterium; assembly: GCA_035373905.1. Lineage (NCBI taxonomy): Bacteria > Candidatus Rifleibacteriota > Candidatus Ozemibacteria > Candidatus Ozemibacteraceae > Candidatus Ozemibacteraceae bacterium. The sequence continues at coordinate 17,566 of DAOSOK010000061.1, forward strand.
TCCCAGTCGGCAGCAGAGCCGTCGCGCGATATCCGGGCCGCCGAGCCGGAACGGAAAGCGCCGAGCTACGCGTTCCGGAAGACAACCGAACCAGAGCCGGCCACGGCGGGTCGTACAGCCGCTCCCGAGCATCAGGCGGGCTCCGAGCCGGGGACGATGCTGAACCTGCGGGCGGGAACCGACGTGATGCACCAGATCTTCGGGAAAGGCCGGGTCACGGCGACGGAAGGAAGCTCGCTGGGGGATTTTCGTCTCACGATCGATTTCGAAAAGGTTGGTCGCAAGACACTGCTCTTGCAGTATGCTACACTTCGGGTTATAAAGAAACAACACACTCAGGAGGTCAAGGGATGCTGAGATTTCTGCGGTTCGTCTGGAAGCTCTTCATCGTCGGCAGCGTATTCGGGATCGGCTACATCATCGGCCGCGAACACAGCTTCGAGGAAGACGAAGAGTGGGATAACGAGGAAGAGAACAAGTCCGGCGAGACCGGTTCTCAGGCCGGCGTCGAAGCCCCGAAGAAGGCCGAGACCACCACTGCGGGCGGAACCGTCACGTTCGAGCACGTCGATCCCAAGGCGACCAGCGTCTCGGTCGTCGGCGACTTCAACGACTGGAATAAGGATTCCAACGTGATGAAGAACGAGAACGGCACCTGGAAGTGCAGCCTGAGCCTCAAGCCCGGCCGCCACGAGTACAAGTTCGTCATCAACCAGACCGACTGGATCAGCGATCCCAAGGCAAAGGAAACCGTCGCCGACAAGTACGGCGGCACGTCCTCCGTCATCGACGTTCGCTGAAACACTCTTCCTAACGGCGGAACGGCGGTATCGCCGTTCCGAATCTGACTTCCAGGACATTCATACACCGTGGTCAAAAAAATCTACCTGGAGGAAAGCGTCGATCGGGCCAGCCTGAAAGCGTTCGTCGCGCGCGTTTTCAAGTTGTCTGGCCTGCATCTCACCGTGTACAACGAACGCGGCGAAGCCGTCGTCGGCAATCACGAGGAGGTGCTGGGCGGCCCGGTCGAACCCGCGGATCTGGCGGGGTTCTCCGACGGGGGCATCATGGCGCGCCCCGACGGGAATTTTCTGAAAGTCGTCAAGCTCGAATGGCGCGGCCATATTTACGGCGCCGTGTTGATCGGGCCGTATGGTTCCGCCTCCGGAGGACCGGCCGACGGTCGTATGCCTCGCATCACCGGCGACCAGCTCGATGCCGTC
>DAOSOK010000062.1 GCA_035373905.1 Candidatus Ozemobacteraceae bacterium
ATCAGTCAAATGTCCGACGGAAAACCGCTTGGGTACTCAAAGTGAGAATTGCTGCTTCTTCCCCGGGTTGCATCGAAACCCGGATTGCGGTACAACGTTCGGGCCGGCGGCTTCTCCGCTGCCGATCGATCGATTTCGGGGAGGAACGCCATGACTGATTGGTTGTATATGAATGCGTATTTTCGCTGCAGGTCCGCCGTCTGTGCCGCCCTGATCGTCGCGGCCGGCTTGGCGGCTTCGCCGGCGTTCGCCTCGTTCGAAACGCAGCTCTCGGCGGTCCATGCGGCCGTGAAAAAAGGGCAGCATGTGCAGACTGCGGCATTGCTGCAGAGGCTCGGCGTATCGAACGTGCTGGAGGATCTGCGGCTTTCCCTGCTGGCCGACGCCCTTCGCCAGTCCGGCAAGGAAGCCGAGGCGCTCGCAATCTACGAACGCATTATGAAGCTCGACCGGGAATGGCTTGCCGTCCGCCAGGCGGGCTTTCAATACGTTCTGCTGGCTGCCAGGCTTCGAGGTTCCGCTGAACTTGCACGCCTGAGGAACATCGCCCGAGATCTCGACACGCCCTACCAGCGGGGGAAAGCGCTCGAAACGCTGATCGATCTGTATCCGGCCGCTTCGCGCGAGCGAAGCCTCGCGGCTCTCGAGGCGCTCCGGGCCTATCGGTCGGAAAGCGCCTTTCACCAGGAGATGCCCGAGAGCGTGGGATTGCTGAAGACCATCGTCGGATCGACCGCCGGCTGGACGTTCACGCCGGAAGAGTGGACCGAGATCATCCGTGCCGCCTCCCGCGAAAAGCTCGGAGCGATCGTCGAACGCGCCCTTCCCCTCATACGGCCGGCTCTCGGCCACCACGGCGGCGTGCTCCAGTTGATTCTGCAGGCCGAAGCTTTGGCGCTCGTCGGGCAGAAGGACCGGGCGATGACGCTCATCACGCAGGTCGTCGCGACGCCCGGACTCGAACGGAGCCTGTTGTGTCTTGGACACCAGGTGCGCGGGGACATCCTGCATGCGGCTTCGCGTCACCAGGAGGCCATGGCCGATTATCAAATAGCCCTGGAATGGAAAGAGCCGCCGGTCGACATGTTTGCCGCCCGATACCGGTTGATGCGGGCGGCGTTCAACTGCGGACAGGACGAGACGGGCCTGGCGGCGGCTGAGATTCTCTGCAGAAACGGGGTCAATCTGTCTCTGCTTCCCGTCCACCTGTTCGAGATGGGCCTCGCGCGCTTCGATCAGGGCCGCAACACCCAGGCGGTGCCTTGGTTCATGCTGGTCGCGAGATATTTCCCCGGTCATCACCGGGCCGACGATGCCCTCGGTTACGCGGCGATCTGCGCCGGGACGACTTCCGCCGAGGGGAAGCACCTCATCGAACTGCTCGAAACGATGTATCCGCACTCCTTCTACGTCTACTGGCTCGATCCGGCCGGGCGCGACGCCCCGCTGAAGATGGACCGGGCCGTTCCGACGGTCGCGAAAAAATGGAAAAACCGCAGTGTGGCCTGGAAAGCCCTGCTGAAAAGCCCTTTCGACGGGAGAGCCCGGGAGGAGATCCGCAAACTGCTCGCCGCCCACCCGGATGACCTGGGCCTGTTCAAAATCGCCGCCGAGACGGCCGAATCCGCGGAACAGCACAACCTGACCGTCGCGGTCGGCGAGATTTTGATGCGCTCGACGCTCGAACGAGGCCGCTCCGCCTCGACGCTACCGGACTGGGCCTGGAAAATTTATTACCCGAGACCCTGGTGGGGGCGCATCCAGAGCGAGTCGAAAAAATACGGGATCGATCCGTACTGGGCCATCTCCATCATGCGCGAAGAGAGCCATTTCAACCCGACGACCCTGTCGCGAAGCAAAGCCCACGGCCTGATGCAGATCCTCCCGACGACGGGAGCATGGATCGCCGGAAAGCTCGGGATAAAAGGAAAGTTCTCGGCCGAATCCCTGTGGAATCCGGACCGAAACATCGCTTTCGGCATCTGGTATCTGGGATATCTGCGCGATCTGTTCCAGGGCGATCTGTTCCTCGCTGCGGCTGCCTATAACGGCGGCCAGGGAAACATCGCCCGCAAGGTCGAGCAGGGTCCCCACGCGCATCTGCCGGTCCTGACGAGGCTGGATCGGGTGCCGCTCCCCGAGACGCGCGACTATTACAAGAAGGTCATGGGGAGTTGGTGGAACTATACCAGGATCTATCGATAACCCGCGAGACGCCTTGTCAGCGACGTCTGCGCCTCGGGCCGGCCTCGGCCCGGACGCCTTCGTTCCAGTTCTCGAACAGCCCGAAACAGGTTCTGCTGAAGAGCATACCCACCGTGAGCGAGAAGGTCAGCAGACCGAAAATCTCTGCGGATGAACCGGACATGGGACGATCAGAGCAGGTGTGACGAATCGCTCTTGACGAGGGCGTTCACGCTTCCCTGACCGGTGTGTTCCATATCCGTCAGCCAGGTGAGCACGCTCGCGACTCGGAACCTGACGGAACGGCCGATCTTGACGGTGGGCAACCCGAGTTTCCTCAGGGTGTAAATCGTGTTGCGCTTGACCTGAAGGAATTTCATCAACTCGGGAATCGTCATCAGGTATTCGTTGTTCATTCGGCGGCCTCCCGAAACTGGTTTTCGTGCGTTACAAGGGTATCTATCGTCATCGCCGCGGCCGGTATGAAGCCCCAAAAAAGAAATCTCCCGAAATGCCTGCCGATCGACGTTTGGGAGGGGCGTGCGAAAAAAAGTGAAAAACCGCTTCGGACGCCTGTACATCTTGCCGATCATCTGTATGAAGTTCACGTGAGGTTCATCTTCAGCTTGAGGATAGCCTGACGAGGACGGACAACCATATCCCTAACTCCCTTTCAATGTGTCGCGCCGCCGACACATTTTTTATTTCCGGCCGTTTCTGCATGACCGGGAACACCAGGGAAAGAAGGGTTCCTGTATTTCATCTGCTTCATCAGCGCCATCTGCGAGTTGTTTCTTCGTGAGTCACGTTTCTTGAATCCCCATGATTGCCCGAGTGGATGGAAACGGGTAAAATACTCGTCGAATACATCGATCGGAGGGGACGGGCATGGTTCAGAAGTTTTCTTTCACACCCCGGCGTGAGGGCGAGGTACTCGTGCTTGCCCTGAAGGGATATCTCGAAGGCACCGGCGGCGCCGCGATGAAGAACCATGTGGAAACGGCCCTCCAGCAGGGGATTGTCCGTTACGTCATCGATTTCAGCGGAATCGAGTTGATCAGCAGCCCTGGCGTCGCCAGCCTGCTGGATGTCGCAAGCCGGGTCATCGACGACAACGACGGTCACATCTCGGTGTATGGCCTGGATAAACATCATTCCGCGGTGCTCGAGATGTCGGGATTCTTCTACCTCGCCAGCGAAAAACCCGATGCCGCTTCCGCCCTCGCCGCAGCGGCCGAATGACTCCCGCTGAGCCGGCATGAGCGTCGCATGCCCGGGCGGTCGCGACACCCGACGGCTCTGGCTCATCGCCGCCCTGTGCGGCTTTTTACCACCGCTTCTGCTGGCCTCGCTCGGGCTGTACGTCCTTCGCATCGAGCGGGAGCGCCGGCTGGAAGTCGCCGCGGACCGCCTCGATACGATCTTGGCGGGGGTTGCCGCACGCCTCGATCCCGTAACCCATACGGGAAAACGCCTTAAACGGCTCTCCGCGTCCTGTATTCGCCCCTTCGGAAAATCGAACGAGCGGAATATAATATCATATTCAATAAAATATGGCATCGAGCCGTATCTCTTCGACGCCGGCGGCGCCGTCCGATCCCCCGAGGGCCTTCGGCTTCGGGCGAAGTTCGTCCTGCGGAACCTCTGGACGTTGCTGGTATCCCCTACGGCGAGATATGAGACCGTAGAGGAGCAAAAACTTCGGAAAACATTCTGCGCGGTATTCGGAACGGATTTCCTGGTTTCCGACCTGCGCTTGCACGAAGGCGTCGTGCGTTCCTTCCGGGTTCAGCGAAAGGAGGGATACATCCTCTGGAAAAGAGGTCGTCCCGATGCGCCGGGCGACAAGTCCGGCTGTCTCTTGGTGATATGGAACGGTCCCGATCAGGCGGCTCTGCTCAAGGAACTCGTCGCTGATGCCAGAAAGAATGCCGCCGGGGGAGACAACAGGCTGCAGTTGTTCGTTCGGCTGACAAAGCCCGGGTGGATGCGTATCTCCGGCCAGCGCATCCGCCGGTTGCCGGCGGAAATCCGCCCGATGCTTGCCGAAAAAGGCGTCCCGCCGATGTTCATCGACGGGCGCCTCTGGATGCGGATGGAAACCGGAAACGTCGAAATGCTCGCTTCGATTCCCGTGTCGATGGGCGATCTCGGAACCGCCCGCCGGGGAGTGCTTTCCCTTGGCTGTTTGGCCGGATTCCTGGCTCTTCTCCTCGTGCGAAGCGTGATGAACCGTGCTGCATTGCGGATGAAACTCGCCTTCGTTTTCGTTTTGGCCTCCGCCCTCCCGATTGCCGGATTGGGATTTCTGGGCTTTCGTATGCTTCAAGACCGCAGAGACACTCTGGTGAAGGAGTTCGAAAACGCCGGCCGGGAACTCCTGTTGACGATCGATCGTGAGTTCGATGGAGAATCCGCGAAGTATCTCGCGGAATTCAGGGCGATCCGCGATGATGCCGCGTGGAAACTCCGGCCCGATTCTGCGCTGGCATCCGTTGCGGAACGCATCGCGGCACGGCAGATCGGAAGCATTGAATTGCGAGATATATATGGAAAGAAACGAATAAGCGAGCGCGTCCCCGGCTTCCTCGAGGGAGTGGAGAGCGTTTTTAACGCCTTCGCCCTGGCGTGCATGGAGGGAGCGTTGCCGCCGGGCAGGCTGCACCTCGAAAACCGGCCCCTGGATCCCATGGCGAAAATGATTTTCGATACGCCCGAGGTGGGCTTCCCGTTCATCATCTCCCATCCCGACACGGTCTACTTTTTCCGTTTCGCGAACAGAAGCCTGATGTGGTATTGGGACGTGTATCGAGATCCCGCCTGGCCCTTTGCCTATGTCTCCATCGCCCAGCCGGCCGAGGAGGCTGCCCGCCGCTTCCTCGAAAAACGCTTGAGGCAGCGGGAGGCCCGTAATGGGACGGCGTGGCGCCTCATGGCATTCGAGACGTCGCGCGAATTTTGGCTTCCCTCCGGCATCAAACCCGCGGAGGCGATTCATCTGGTCGCCGTCCGCGTCAACCTGACGCGGCAGTCCTGGACCGGCAACGTGATGATCGGAAGAGCTGGACACGGCGTAATCGCCGTTCCCGGGGAGCGTCTGCCCGGATTCACGCTCGTTGCCCTGTATCCCGAAAGCGCCATCGACCGGGAAATAGCCGCCGGCCGTGAGCTTCTCTACCTCGCCATGGGATTCATTCTCCTGATTGCCTTCCTGACGGGCGGCGTTCTCTCCGATACCTTCCTCGTTCCGGTCGGCGAACTGTCCAGGGGGCTTGCGGCACTCAGGAACCGCACCTTCGACGTGGCGCTTTCCTCCTCGAGCAAGGACGAACTCGGCGACCTGACGAGCCTCTTCAACACCATGGCGGAAAAACTCAGGCAGATGAGCATGGCCCGAAGCGTGCAGGAGGCGCTGATACCGGAAATCCTGCCCCACGCCCCCGGCTGGGATTTCGACATCTTCAATCTTACCGCTTCCGATCTCGGAGGGGATTACTGCGACCTCATCCCTCTGCGGAACGGGACGCTGCTTTTCCTCCTCGGGGATATCACCGGCCACGGCGCCGGCTCGGCCCTGCTCATGGTCATGGTGAAAGCGGCCGTGACGAAGTTCGCGGAGACGGGAACCGATCCCGAGGAGTTGATGAACGCTCTCAATCGGCTGATTTTCCGGCTGGTGAAACGACGGAAAATGATGACCTGCGTGATCGGCACCCTCGACCCTGAGTCGGGGCATACCCTGGTCGTGAACGCCGGTCATCCGTATCCGTTCAAGCGCGTGAGTGCGGGCGACGTCGAAGAGATTCATTCCGTCGGCTTTCCGCTTGGTCTCAACGAAAAAAAGCTTCGGTTGCAGCCGACGGAGTTGACGCTCGAACCGGGGGACACCCTTGTGGTGTATACCGATGGGCTCGTCGAAGGAATGGATGAAGCCGGAACGATGTTCGGGTACGAACGGATTCACACGATCGCCCGAATGGTCCGGGAGGGATCGGCGAAGGCGATTCGCGAAGCGATCGTGTCTGGATTCACGAGCCACCACCGGGATCCAAAGCTGGAGGACGATCTGACCATGATCGTGCTGAGACGTCATGCTTGATAGGATGAAACTCCTGTTGCGATTGACGTCGTTTTATATATTATTTGGTATCATACCCGTCCTTGGCGGCGCGCTTCTGTTGCATCACGCGATCGATACGTCCGAAGCCGCGGAAAGGGAGCGGGCGGTTTCGATCCTGCGCGATGCGCTGATCGGGCTTCGAAGCAGGGTCGATCCGAAAAATTTCTATTCGCGATGGTTCGAATCCCTGAAGAGCGACGACACGGCCCGAGGAAACCTTGAACTGACGAGGGATCGCATCGGCCGATGGGGTGGCCGCGTCGATCTCTTCCGGTTCGACGCGGCCGGCGGGCTGGCGACGATGTCCTGGCATCGCCCCGAGGCTCCCTTCGCCATGCGGGTCATCTGGCGAGAGCTGTGTCCGCCTTCCGATGGTGCGCCGGGGCGCACCAGAGCCGAGGACTCAGCGGTCGATCTTCTCTTGGGATCGGATTTCACCACCGGCCTCCTCCGGACGATCGGAGGGCGGGGGATGATCGTCAAATCAGGCCAGTCCGACAGCCTGATCTTCTGGAAGCGGTTCGAGGACGGCGGAGGGCTGATATGCACCGTATGGCAGGTTCCGTCGAGCGAAGAGCTCCTTCGAAGATTGAAACGGCTGCATAGCCGCCAGGAAACGACCCTTTTGGCGGCCGGGCCGGGAGAACCGTGGCGCCGATCCGGCGTCGGCTGTTCCGATAACGCCGTGATCCGCGCCGCGGAACGGTTCCGCCTCTACAAAGAGCCCTGGCTTGAATCTGACGGCTTCGTCTGGGCATTCGACAAGCTCGGCGAGACTGAACTGCTGGCATGCCGGCGGACTCCCGCCGTGTCCGCCGCACGCCTGCGTCTTGCCGTGAATGTGGTTTCCCTTCTTCTGGCGGCCGGGGCGTTGATTTTCTGGTATCGCTGGCTTGTCAGGGGCGACGATGTCTGGGTTTCCGTCCGCGTCAAACTTCTTCTCCTTTTCCTCTTCTCTACGTTCCTGCCGCTGGCAGGCCTGGCAGGGCTCGCCGTCGAAGCCGTTGCCGAGCGGGAAAAGGTCCTGACGGAGCGAGCGCTTCATCAGGGAAAGTCCCTTCTGGAATCGATCGACGCCGGCTACGAGGCTGACCGGAAGCGACTCCGCGAAGTGTTCAGACGCATCCGGGATGACCGCGGCCTTCGAAGTCCCGATCCGGCGGTTCGGCAGGCGCGAATCACCGTTCTCAAGAAGAGACACGGGATGGCCAAGATCGAATTACGCGACAGGCGCGGCGAACTCGTCGTTTCCACCGACAGCTCCGAGGTGCTCGCGCGTGTCGAAACGATATTCAGAGTCATGGCTCAGATCGGCCTGGAGCGTCATGCGCCTGAACTGATCCCTCCCGAGGTGCCCGGAGCCGTGCGCCAGGTCGACCTGGTCACCCGGATGGCTTTTGAAAACCCGGCCCTTGGATTCTCCACGGCGATGGACCAGCCCGGAACCGTTCTCAATCTCGATTTCGCCATACGCAGCAGCCTGTGGTTCTGGGACGTGATCCGCGATCCCTCCCATCCGGCCGCGTTCGTCAACATCGTGAAAAACCGGCGCTCGGCGGTCGATTATTACCTGAAACAACGCTTTGCCGCCCGCGCGAGATCGACCGACGGGTTCCGGGTTTTCGCCTACGATATCGACGGCGGCATGCTTACGGGCCGTGAACATGCCAGACTGCCTTCGGAGCTTCGCCTGCTTCTCGAAAGGTCGAGAATCTTCGGAACGGCGGCGACGGATGCTTTTTTCCATCGCGGGGTGGAGCATCTCGCCGTCTGCATTCCCTCCGTCTTTCTCGGGCGTCTTCAGCTGCTCGCGACCATCCCGAAGGCAGCCGTCCTTGCCCCCCTTAGCGATTTCAAAATCGCCGTTTGGCTGATGTTTCTCATCATCGCAACGTCGGCCGCGGTTTCCGGGAAAATCCTTGCCGATCTCTTCCTGAAGCCGATCGCGGAACTCGCCGCCGGAATGACCGCCCTCCAGAGGGGGAACACCTCCGTGCGCGTGCGCGTCGAATCGGGCGACGAACTCGGCGAACTCGGCAACGCCTTCAACCGGATGCTCGAGGACATGCAGGAAGTTAGGATGGCGAAAATGGTCCAGGACGCCCTGATTCCGCCGGGCAGGCTCACGATTCCGGGATTCGACGCGGTCGTCATTCTGCGACGCGTTTCCGAACTGAGCGGCGACTACGTCGATGCGATGAAACTCGCGGATGGCCGCTGGCTGTTCGTGACGGGAGACGTGAGCGGCCACGGCACTTGCGCGGCCCTTACGATGGCGATGGCCAAGTCGATAACCGTGCAATGCGCCGAGGAGAGGGGCGATCCAGTGCACCTTCTCGGCCAGCTCGACCGTATTCTGCTCCGCCTTCTCGATCGACGGCAGATGATGTATTGCGTTGCCTGCACTCTCGATACGGATACGGGGTTCATCGAAATGGCCGGCGGGGGCGCCCCATCCCCGTTCATCAGGCGAAGGAACGGGGCCCTCGAGCAGGTCAGCATGGAGCATCTGCCGCTTGCGTCGAGCTATCGCCCGGAACCTTTTCCCCGGCGCTCCTTCGTGCTGGAACCAGGCGATATCCTGATGCTGTGGACCGACGGACTGATGAGGAATCGCGATGCCGCAGGTCTCCCGTTCGGTGATGAGCGGCTCGAACGGGCGATTCGGTCGGCGCCGATGACCGATGCGGCGGCGTTTTCCCAAAACATCATGGCTTCCTACGACGGATTCGTCGGAACGGCATCGCCGGACGACGATCTCTCCGTCCTCGTCCTTCGGCGCGATACGCCCATCGTGCCGGTACCTTCAGGCGGGGTTGCAAGAGGCGAGGGGAACGAATAGAATTATTGGAGATGTGACCGCCTTGCTGAAGAGGAAGGGAGAAAAGTGATGCCCGTCGACAAAAAGCCGGCGGTGGTTGTTACCGCCGTGGGGCAGAACGTATGCCCCTCCTGCCGTGCCCAGAACGAGATCGCCAGCCTGATGTGCAAACGCTGCGGCGAAATTCTTTCATCCAAGGGAAAGGGAAACAAGGGGCGGGCTCCCGAATTCGACGCCACGGAAGGCTCGTTTCATCCCGGTTGCTGGGTTGCCGTCGGCGTCATGATGCTGGCGGCGGTGGCGTTCTTCTTCATGGCGGTGCGATCCGGCCCGAAGCCGGGGACATGCGAATACAACCAGGGTCACATCGGCATGGCGGTCTATAAATACAACCGCGCTCATCCTGAATCGAAAATGACGCGGCTCGACATCGACGCACTGCTGAAACCGGGAAAATCCGGAAAACCCCTGCTCAAGGAGCGGCCGACATGCCCCGTCGATTCGTCGGCGCGTTATGAACTCGATACGGACGGCGCTTCCGTTGTCTGCTCGCGCTGTTCGAAAAAGAAAGGGCGATAAGGCGGGCCGCGTTTTGCTCCTCTGACGGCATTGACGCCGTACGGCAGGCTTGTTATGCTGATGACTCCCGGGGACCACGCCTGGTCTCTCTCCAGGCCGTTTTCCCGTGAAAACCGCTGTGCGGGAGTGTCTATGCGAAACGTGACGTCCAGGGCCCTTTGCTTCTGCCTCGTCTTGATGGCTTTCATGATCTGCCCCTCCTGGGCCGAGGATCTGTCGACGACCCTCTTCAATCAGGGAATGCAGTTGTACGCACGCCAGGATTATCGGGGAGCCGCCGATTACCTCGGCCAGGTGTGCGACATGTCCCCTGACTTCCATCAGGCCCGGTATTACCTCGTCTATTGTCTGCTCGCGACGAAGCAGCAGGCGGAAGCTCTCGAACAGGCGAAGGTTCTCTGCGAGAAGAACCCGGGAAACCAGCAGTTCCTGACGCTTCGCGACCAGATCGCGAAAACGGCTCCGGTTCGCGATCCGGCGAAGCCGATCGTTCCGACGGCGATTCCCCAGGAAGTAATTCTCGGCGGATACAACAGCGTCGAGACGACCCGCGAGCCTCGCGTCCAGCAGGCGACGCCTTCGGTCCGACCGCCTGCGAGGCCTCAAACGGATCTCGAAAGCGCCATCTCGGCGATCGATACCGAGCAGTTCGCTTCAGCCGCCCAGATGCTCGACGTCATCCTCAAGAAAGATCCGAAAAACTCTCGCGCTCTCCATTACCGGGGGGTTGCCGAACTGAACCGGCATCGGTATGCCGAGGCGCAGAGCTGGTTCGAAAAAGCGCTTGCCGTGAAAGCCGACAACTTCGAAACGCTGTTCCTGCTCGGCGACGTCCAGCTCCGGGCGGGGAAGGGCAAAGAGGCCGAGACGACGTTTTCGAAGGCTTTGAAACTGCGTCCCAACGATGTTTTCGCCATGCTGAAACTGGCAGAGACGAAGCGCAAGCAGGGAGCCCTGAAAGAGGCCGTCGAACTGTATGGCCAGGTGAAACAACTCGACCCCAACGTCGTCGAGGCTCGGCTTGCACTCGCCGAAACCCTTATCGATCAGGGAAAGCTCGACGAGGCCGCCGCGACGGTGAACGAGGTTCTGTCGTCCGATCAGACGAATCTGCAGGCGCATTTTCTGAAGGGAAGGATCCTCTATCGGAACAACCTCCTCGACGATGCGGCGACCGAAATGAAACTGGCTCTCACCGCCCAGCCTGATAATATATATATCAAGGTATGGCTGGCCAAGGTTCTTCTCAGCGGATTCAAGATGACCGAGGCGCTCGACGTGGCCTCCCAGATTTTGAAGGACGATCCCGACAACTTCGACGCGCGGCTTCTGACGGCCGAAGCCCTCATCGGAAGCGGCGAGATCACCGATGCCGGCGAGCATCTCGACCAGGCCGCGAAGAAACGCTCTTCTCCCGAACTCGCCCGTCTGCGGGCGATGCTGGCACGAAAAGCGGGAAACAACGAAGAGGCGAAAAAATATTATTCGCAATATATCCATGAGGACGCCGGGAACGGCTACGCGTCCATGGAATACGCGCAGTTTCTCGAAGAGATCGGCGAGATCGCCGATGCCGTAAGCGTTCTCGAATCCGTCAAAGCGGCCTTTCCCGACACCAGCCTGATGCAGGCTGCCGACGCGCGGATCGAGGCGCTCCGGCCGCGCCTTCCCGAAGGGGGAAGCGCCGCTTCCGGCGGGGAGCCAGCAGCGCAGGAGCCCGGACGGGTCAGATACTGAGCGTCGCGCAGGACAACCGTCACGAAAGGACGATCACAGCATGTGTGGAATCATCGGATACATCGGCACAAAGCCTGCCAACGAGGTCATCTTCGAGGGGCTTACCCGCCTCGAGTATCGCGGGTATGACTCTGCCGGCATCGCCGTGCGCGAAGGGAATGAACTCCTCGTCAGGAAAGACATCGGGAAGCTGCGGCAGCTGCGGAAAATCCTCGTCGACGAGTTCGGATCGTCGAGTTCCCAGGGAATCGGCCACACGCGCTGGGCGACGCACGGGCGGCCGTCGGCGTTCAACGCCCACCCGCACGGCGACTGTCAGGCGACGCTCCAGGTCGCGCATAACGGCATCATCGAAAACTATCTCAAGCTCAAGCACAAACTGCTCGAGGCCGGCCACACGTTCGCGTCTGAAACGGATTCCGAGGTTCTCGCTCATCTGATCGAGTCCCACTACGGCGGCAACCTCGAAAAAGCCGTCTTCGACGCGCTTGCGGAAGTCGAAGGCGCATACGCGATCGTCGTACTGCATCGCGATCATCCCGACCGCCTCGTCTGCGCACGAAAAGAAAGTCCCCTGATCGTCGGTCTCGGCGACGGCGAGAACTTCGTCGCCTCGGATGTCACTGCGATCATGCAGTATACCCGCCGCGTCGTTTACATCGAAAACTTCGAGGGTGCCACCGTGCGTCGCGATGGCATCGAATTCTTCAGGCTCGACGGCACCCCGGTCGAGAAAAGCGTGACGCAGATCGAGTGGAACCCGGTGGCGGCCGAGAAGGGCGGTTTCCCGCACTTCATGCTGAAGGAAATCTACGAACAGCCGCAGGTCATCAGAAATACGATCGGCGGCCGCACCTCCGAGGAAGACGGCAAGATCTACCTGACCGAGCTGGGCCTGTCGGGCCCCGATATCTTCAAGACCCAGCGCATCGTCATGGTTGCCTGCGGAACAGCTTACTACGCGGGCTGCGTCGGCAAATACCTGATCGAGCAACTCGTGAGGGTGCCGGTCGAGTGCGATCTCGCCAGCGAGTTCCGCTACCGGTCGCCGCTCGTCGATGCAAACACGCTCGTCGTCGCGATCAGCCAGTCCGGGGAGACGGCGGACACGCTCGCGGCCGTCCGCGAGGCCCGCGCGCGCGGCGCCAAGGTTCTCGGCATCGTCAACGCCAAGGAGAGCACCCTGACCCGCGAGGTGGACGGCCTCGTCTACATCCATGCGGGTCCCGAAATCGGCGTGGCCTCGACCAAAGCCTATATCGCCATGCTCACCGCCATCACCCTCCTTGCCCTGCTGCTCGGAAAAATCCGCGGCATTCTCGGTTCTGACTTCGTGAAACAGACCATCCGCGAGCTCAAGGTCCTTCCTCAGCAGATCGAGCGCATCCTCGCGAACGTCGAGCCCATTCGGGAACTGGCCGAGCGTTTCCGCGACGCCAGGAACTTCCTCTTCCTCGGCCGCGGCATCAACTACCCGACGGCCCTCGAAGGGGCCCTCAAGCTCAAGGAAATCAGCTACATCCATGCCGAGGCCTACGCGGCGGGCGAGATGAAACATGGCCCCATCGCCCTCATCGACCGGGAACTCCCCGTCATGGCTGTCGCGACCGAGTCGGCGGTGCTCGACAAGCTCCTGAGCAATCTCAAGGAGGTCCAGGCCCGCTCTGGTATATTGATAGCTATAGTTACCGAGGGAAACCAGGAGATCCGACATCAGGTCGAGCACGTCATCGAGGTGCCGAGAGTGTCAGAAATTCTTTCCCCGATTCTGAACGTCGTTCCGATGCAGTTGTTTGCCTACTTCGTCGCCGATCAGCGTGGCCTCGACGTTGACCAGCCCAGAAACCTCGCCAAGTCTGTCACCGTCGAATGACCCCCTGAGGAGGCGAACCGCAAGGCCGCAGGGATGCACATTCCTCGGCGTCGCCGGGGCGGAGCGTGGGGCTCTAAAAATACTATTGATATATATCGAAATATTGATATTTCGCTTCTTGCGACTTTGCGGCGACCGTTCTCCGTGCCTGGGAGTCTCTGTGGCGAACCGTGTTTTTCTTCTCAGCTCTGATACGGGATGATATGGAATCAAAATCGCTCGATAATCTGGAGTTCTCGAAAGTTCTGAAGCTGATCGCCGCTTATGCCGGTTCGCGCGCAGGGCAGGATGCGGTCATGGGGCTGCGGCCGACATCCGATGTGCCGGCGATCCAGACGGCCCTCCAGGAAATGGACGAGCTGTATTCCTTTGTCGCCGGCGGCGGGCACATGCCGGTCGGAGGTCTCCGCGACCTGCGCGAGTTGATGATCCGCCTGCGGACGGGCTCGGAAAGCCTCTCCGGCGATGACCTTCTGTGCGTCCGGGCCGACATCGAGGTTGCCCGGGCGGTTCAAAAAGCCTTCGAGTCCGCCGGTTGGTTCGGGGAGCGTCTGCCGGACAGCCGTCTCGTCGAGCGCGTAAACCGCATGCCCACTCTTGGAACGGCCCACCGCGAGATCGTCCAGGCGATCTCTGACAAGGGCGAGGTCCGCGACGACGCGTCTCCGCGCCTGGCCTCGCTTCGCCGCGAACTCGCCCAGGCCCGGTCCGAGATCGAGCGCCGTCTGACGGAGCTCGTGAACGCCGGCGGAGACATTTTCCAGGACCGGTTTTTCACCATCCGGGGCGACCGCTACGTCGTGCCCGTCCGATCGTCCAGCCAAAGCCTCGTCCAGGGCCTCGTCCACGACACCTCGGGGTCGGGCCAGACCGTCTTCATGGAGCCGCTCGAGTTCCTTCCCCTCAACAACCGTCTCGCGCGCCTCCGGTCCGAAGAGCGCGAGGAGGTTCTCCGCATCCTCCGTGACCTCACGGATCTCCTGCGGAACGCGAGCGCCGAACTCGGGGAGATGTTCGAGACGCTCGTCTTCTTCGACGCCCTGCTCGCGCGGGTGAAATTCGCCCGGGACTACGATGCGCACCGGCCCGACATCGCTCCAGACAGGCATGTCCGCCTCGAACGGGCCAGGCATCCGCTGCTGCACCCCGGCTGCGTTCCTCTCGACCTGGAAATGGACCCGAAAAAGGCCTGCGTCGTCGTGACGGGGCCGAACGGGGGAGGCAAAACGGTCGCCCTCAAGATCGTCGGCGTGAACGCGCTGCTTATGCAAAGCGGTTGCTATATCATGGCGTCGGGCGGCTCGCGACTGCCGGTGTTCGACGCCATTCTCGCCGACATCGGCGAGGCGCAGAGCATCGAGGAGCATCTATCCACCTTCACGTCGCATCTCAAACGGCTCAAGGAGATCCTCGACGTATGCGGCCCGAAATCGCTCGTGCTCATCGACGAGATCGGCGGCGGCACCGACCCCTCGGAAGGCGCCGCGCTCGCCGGCGGCATCCTGAAGGAAATCACCCGGCGCGGCGCGTTTTCCCTCGTCACGTCGCACTACGACGCCCTCAAGGAGGTCGCGTTCGTCACGCCGGGCTTCGTGAACGCAGGCATGGAATTCGATGAATCCTCGTTCAGGCCCACGTTTCGGTTCCTCATGGGGGTGCCGGGAAGGAGCAATGCACTGGCCGTCGCGCGGCAGTTCGGCCTTCCCGAGGCGGCGCTCGCCGACCTCGCCCTGCGGATGGGCACGGGGAGCGGCGAGGAAAAGGCGCTGTTCGAGGCGCTCGAACGCGAACGCCATCGTGCCGAAACGCTTCGCCGGGCATGGGAGGAAAAGGTCGCGTCAGCCGACCGGAAACAGGTCGAACTCGACGCGGCGCTGGAGCAACTCAAGGAATTTCGGCGGACGAAACGCGACGCGCTGACCGACGAGTTCGAAACCCGACTGAAGGAACGTCTGCGCGACATCGAGAGCGTCATCCATGAGCTTCGCGAGGCCGCTTCCCGCGGAGTTGCGGTTGAGACCGACGTCCAACGTGCCCGCGGGACGCTGGCGGAAGCCAGAACGGCCCTTTCCGAACTCGACGAACGCCGGGAACTCAGCGAGCTTAGCGAGCGGCCCACGTCTTCATCCGATGAGCCTTTGAAGACCGGCGAGATGGTCATCTGGACCGGCATGCCGAAGCCGGGTGTTCTTGAAACGATCGACCCCGGCCGCGGAAAAGCCGTCGTTTCGTATGATGGAAAGAGAATGTCCGTTGCGAGCGCCGATCTGCGAAGGGCGAGCATCAAGAACAGACCTGAAAAACCCGTTTCAACCGTCATCGGTGCGGCCACCCCCCTGATCAGGGACGAAATCGACCTCCGGGGCATGCGCGTGGAGGAGGCGCTCGAGAAAGCCAAGTCCTACCTCGAGATGGCCGAAGCGCAGAAAATCGGCCGCGTCTTTCTCATTCACGGCAAGGGCACCGGGGCGCTGCAGAAATCCATTCATGAATTTCTCAAGAAGAGTCGCTGGCGCGGCAAATTCCGATTCGGCCGCTACGGGGAAGGCGATCTCGGCGTGACCGTCGTCGTGTTCGACCCCGCCGCCGATTCCCAGAAACCCGGCGAAGAGGAACGCAGCAGCCGGGGAGTGAAACTCGCTCCGGGCCGCCGCCGCAAAGGCGACCGTGATGCGTGATGCGGGCCTGTCGGCGGCCTCCTTTTGACACCGGCCGCCGGCATGGGTATCATGGATAGGGTCGGGGAACCGATATACCGCGTGACACAAGAGAAAAGAGCGTTCAGGGACAGTCATGGACAATTCGATGAAACTGGGGCTGAGTCAGAAACTCACCCAGACACTCAAAATGACGCCGGAGATGCAACTGGCGATCAAGATTCTTCAGCTGAACAGCATCGAGCTGAAGAACCAGATGGACGAGGTTCTCGAGACCAATCCCGTCGTCGAACTCGATGAAACCGAGGCGCCCTCGACCGAGGTGCCGCTCGACAAGCTGCCTCAGACGGCCGCCGATCTCTCGGCCCCGCCGCCATCGACCGATTTCGCCGAGCCGGGTCGACAGGACTACGCGATCGACTGGCAGAAATACATCCAGGACAGCGAAAGCTCCGAAATTCGCGTTTCCGCCGGCGGCTACGCGGGCGACGAGGAGACGACCTTCGAGAACTTCACCTCGAAGAAAAGCTCGCTGCGAGATCATCTCGAAACCCAGCTCCGCGAGGCTCCCCTCAACCCCACCGAATTGAAAATCGGGGAATATATGATCGGCCTGATCGATCGGAACGGCTATCTGCGCCACACGCGCGACCAGATCGCCGACCTCCTGAAGATCGATCCAGCCGTCGTCGAGCGCGTCGTGCGGGTCATCCAGACCATGGATCCGCCCGGGGTCGGCGCCTTCGACCTTCGCGACTGCCTGCTGATCCAGGCGCGCGACGAAGGATTCCATGATGATGCCGTGACGGCGATCATCGATCGCCACCTCGAAGACCTTGCAGGCAATAAGCTTCCCGCAATCGCCAAGGCGACCGGTTACGAACTCGAAGAGATCCAGGCCGCCGTCGAGGCCATCAAATCCTTCAACCCGAAGCCGGGAGCGGCCTTTCCGTCGGGCGGCGACGAAATCTACGTTACACCAGACGTCTTCATCCAGAAGAACGAGGTGGGGGAATACGTGGCGACGCTGAACGAGCGCGACATGCCCCGCCTCAGGATCAACAACCTCTATCGCGATGCGATCAAGAACAAGGACCTGACAGACAAGGCGACGTACGAGTTCATTCGCACGAAACTCGACGCGGCGCGCTCGTTCCTGCGCTACGTCGATAAGCGGAAAGAGACGATTCTCAATGTGACGCGCGCCATCATCGAGGTCCAGCGCGACTTTCTCGACTTCGGCATCCTGCATCTGAAGCCTCTCACCCTGCAGGACGTCGCCGGCATGGCCGGGGTGCATGAATCGACGGTCAGCCGCGCCACGAGCGGAAAATACGCTCAGACGCCGCGCGGGCTGTTCGAACTCAAGTTCTTTTTCTCGGGCGCGGCCCGCACCCAGAGCGGGGAAGACGTTTCGACGCTCGCCGTCAAGCAGCGCATCGACGACCTCGTCAAGCAGGAAAACCCCGCCAAGCCTCTTTCCGACAGCGATATCGTCGCCCGCCTGAAAACCGACGGGATCTACATCGCCCGCCGGACGGTCGCAAAATACCGGATGGAGTTGAATATTCCCAGTTCGTCGGCTCGCAAACGAGCACAGCAATTCTCACTTTGAGTACCCAAGCGGTTTTCCGTCGGACATTTGACTGATT
>DAOSOK010000063.1 GCA_035373905.1 Candidatus Ozemobacteraceae bacterium
CACCCAAATTCAACATCTACGTTAACACCCCCAACTGAACATACAAGACGAGTAGATGCGAGAAGTTTGCCGCGTTCCTTGTGAGATGCGGAGTTGCTGATGGGCCTGTGGCGATGATGCGGCCGGGTTGTGGAACGTCGGGGGATCGGATAAAATGAACGTCGAGAGGCAATGGGGAGCCGGGGGGAAGAGCAGCCGCCGGTTCCGGAAAGGGAGGAATCGCTTGTGTTGAAAAGTATAGACAAAAATACATTCGTGCCGATGCCGGTCGTGCTCGTCGGCACGATGCATAATGGGGAGCCGAACTTCAGCCCGGTCGGCTGGATCAGCCGGGTGAACGCCCAGCCGCCCATGCTTGGCATCGGCCTCTACAAGGGGCATGCCACGACGGCGGCCATCGAGGAACATCGCGAGTTCAGCGTCTGCCTTCCCGGGAAGGAACTGATCGAGCGTGTCGACTACTGCGGCCTCGTTTCGGCGAGAAAGGCGAGCAAGGCGGGCGTGTTCAAGACGTTCACCAACGAGCTGAGATTCGCTCCCATGATCGAGGAGTGCCCGCTGTGCATCGAGTGCAAGCTCGTGAAATCGGTCGATCTTCCCAGCAACACGTTTTTCATCGGCGAGATCGTCGCAGCCTATGCGGACCCCCTGATTCTCACCGACGACAAGCCCGATATGACGAAAATGCACGGGTTGATTCTCACGATGCCTGACAACCGGTACTGGAACATCGGTGATACGATCGGCCAGGCATGGGGCATCGGGAAAACCTATCGAAGCGGAGGCAAGGCGGGGGGGGCGTGATCTGCGCCTGTGTTCCCGAGAACGCATGCCGATGCCCGGCGACAGACGACTGACTGACGAAGAGCGGTTCCCGCTCCTAGACGAAACCGGGCGCCGGATGCTGGAACGCCTTCGTGAACATCCCCATGCGCCGCGCTGGACCTTCCCCTGCGGCGACCGCCTGACCCGGGAATTCTGCGACCGTATCGGATCGTTCGAGGCTGACCTGCGCTGCGGGCCGGCCGGAAGTGGCTGGGTCGGCGGCGACCGTCGTCCGGCCTGGCTCGAACCGTTTGCGGAGAAATGCCTGCGACACGTGCCGGCGTACCGGCGCCGGGCCCGTTCCGGCTGCCGGTTCGACGAGATTCCGACCTGCAGCCGCGCGGACCTGGGGCGGGAGCCATGGGCCTTCGTGCCCGATGACCAGCCGCTTGACGATCTGCTTGCCTATTATACGTCGGGAACGACGGGAAACGCGGTGTCGGTGCTTTCGCACCCGGTGACGGCGGGTGCGTATCTGGCCGCCCTGCGCGTGATGCTCGGGCGTGCCGGAATCGCGCTCGAATCCGGGCCTGACCGGGTCGCGATCGCCCAGGTCTGCGCCCAGACCGCCACGTTCACCCATGCGACGATCATGTCGTATCTCGGGGGGGCAGGATACGTGAAGGTCAACCTGAACCCCCACGAATGGCGGCACCCGGAAGACCCGGTCAGGTTTCTCGACGACACGGCGCCGGAGATCCTGACCGGTGACCCCGTCGCGTTCGCCGCGCTCGCCGAACTGCCCCTCCGCCACCGGCCCCGCGCACTCGTTTCCTCGGCCATGTCCCTTCTGCCGGGGCTGAAAGCGATGCTGGAAACGCGCTTCGGGTGCCGGGTCTTCGACGTGTATTCCCTCAACGAGTCGCGGTTCGTCGCGTTCGCGGGGCCCCACGGCCACGAAATCCTGCCGCACGACCTCTATGTCGAGATTCTCGACGAGCGGGACCGTGTCTGCCCGCCCGGGAAGAGGGGAGAAATCGTTCTGACCTGCGGCCGGAACCCCTTCCTGCCCCTGCTGCGGTACCGGACCGGCGACACGGCCGCGCTGGGCTGGGTCGAGGGAAAACCCGTTCTTCTCGGGCTCGAGGGGCGCGCACCGGTGCTGTTTCTCACGAGCGGCGGCGAAGTGGTGAACTCGATCGACGTGACGCGGGCCCTGGGGCATCTGCCGATTTCGCAGTTCTCTCTTCGCCAGGAAACGGACGGAAGCCTGGTGCTCCGGTTCCGGGGGGCGGAAGGCGAAGAAGAGGCCATGCGCCGGATCCTGGAATGCCTGTTCGGCCCAGGAATGAATATAGATATTGGTATACTCGATGCGCCGCTCGCCGGGGGAGGGAAGGCCATAACCTACTCGAGCGCCCTTTCCCCCGAAACACTCGTGAAACAGCCGTGGAGCTGGCGGCCCGCCGATGGAGGATAACGTCCCATGAGTCTGAAAGACACGTTCGCGTCGCTTGCCTCGGTATTCGGAAAGGTGTCGGCGTCGCCGACCCACCTGTCCCGCAAGACGCGGCGGAAGAGCGGTTTCGACGTCGCCGACCTGTATGATGGCCCCATCGACGTCCGGAGGACCGGCGGGACCCCCGGGGAGGGCGAGGCCGGCCCGGCCCTCGACGAAAAACTCCGCCAGGCGTATTTCTGGATCATCAACCACGCGATCATCAGTCCGTTCTACGACATCGAGTTCAACGACGAGCCGCCGCAGGGCTTCACCCTCGGCGACCGCAAAAGCCGCCTGAACCTGCCGACCGACCAGAGTTACTCGAGTTTCGTCCTCCTGCCGCTCCTGACGCTCGTCCTGCGACGCCGCTGCCTGCTGGTGGGCGGGCCGGGGCGCGGAAAAACCGCCAGCGCCGTCCTCATGGGGGTCATGGCAGGATATACACTGAAAGATATCAAACGCGCCATCCAGCACGGCCAACCGCAGATGACGATCGCCGACCTGCTTGGAAACCCCCTCCCCTCATCGCTCGTGAATGCCCAGACGATGGATGACGTGAAGATATCGTGGCGGAAATGGCTCGGGATGCGCGTGAAAATCATCGACGAGTACAACCGCATTCCGACGCGCACCCAGTCGGCCCTGCTGACCGTGCTCGCAGACGATTACGCCGAATTATACGATCAGATATACGAATGCCCGCCGTCGGCCTGGTATCTCACGGCGAACGACGACGCGGGCGGCGGTACCTACCAGGTCATCGAGGCCCTGCGCGACCGCATCGACGTCGTGGTGAAAGCGCTGCATTTCAACACGCGCTTTTTGCGCGACCTGCTGATCCGCATCGAGGAGGAGGTCCGGCCCGAAGAGGTCGTTCCGGCCGGGCTTGTCTTTTCCGGCGAAGAGATCGACCGGGCGCATCGCGAGATTCTCGCGGTCGAGATCCCGCCCTCGCTCCTGCGGCGAATCGAGTTCTTCACCTCGCATTTCGAGTTCTGCGACATCGCCGCGGACCAGATCGAATACAAGACCAAGGATACCGTGAAGCTCGGCGGGATCGATTGGCAGGCGATGTCGGGGCAGGACGCCGGCAAAGACCGGATCCGCGATCTCGGCAGCCAGACGCGCAACGGCCTCTCTGTGCGCGCGATGATGACGGTTCTCGCCTACGCCAAGGCCCTGGCCTGGTTCCGCGGCTTCGACGAAGTCGGGTTCGAGGACGTGCGCCAGATCATGCCGTTCGTCCTGCACGACAAGCTCGTCCAGGACCCGGACTCGCCGTTTTTCGAGCAGCCCGGCCATACGACGTTCCGCATCGACCGCATCGGCTGGATCAGGAAACTGTTCGATCTTTCCTGTCAGGAGTTCGACCGGCTCGGCCTCGAAAAGGAGGACCCCGTCGCCGACCTGCTCCTGGAAATCGGGAAAGGACTCGACGGCGTCGGCGAAGCCGAGGTCAGAAAGCGGCTCGCCGTGATCGAACGGCAACTTGGGGAGATTGCAAAAGGGCGCAAGATGTACGGGCACCTGTTCGACGACGTGCTCGCCCTGAAATACATGCACCAGCGCTATACCAATTATCTCAAATGGCTGTCCTGGAAGGGCGGCGCGTGAACCAGAGCGGACGTGAACGCATCGCCGGTCCGGCCAAGGGAGAGGGCCTGGTTTCAGGACCGCTGGCCGAAGCGTTCCGGCGCGGGCGCGAGCGGTTCAATACCGCCTTTTTCATCTCCCGGCAATCGTCTCCCGGTCTCGATGAAACGATCTTCGCGCAGCATCTCCGCATGCTGGCGCCGGTCGCGGACGCGGTCGCGCGCCATGGTCCGGAGCGTCTCGATGCCGCTGTCGCAACGCTCTACGATCTGCTTCTCGACCTGCTTGCAAGAGGAATCCTGAGCGATGGCGCGAGAACGGATCTGCTCCGGCGGG
Organism: Candidatus Ozemobacteraceae bacterium; assembly: GCA_035373905.1. Lineage (NCBI taxonomy): Bacteria > Candidatus Rifleibacteriota > Candidatus Ozemibacteria > Candidatus Ozemibacteraceae > Candidatus Ozemibacteraceae bacterium. Next base: position 4,196 of record DAOSOK010000063.1, read on the forward strand.
TCATCACGGAACTGCTTCCCTCGCTCCATGTCTTTCTCGCCGAGGCCCCGTATGAAACGGCTGGGAAACTGGTGAACGCGGCTCTTCAGATCGACGCTACTCCCGGTGCGCGGTCGAAAGAATGGATGGATCTTCTGGCTATGGTTGCTCCGAGCGTTTCGGGGCGAGAGGAATTGTTCGATGCCGGACGCGTCCTTGCATGGCGATGCGGAATGGCCCACCAGCGGACGACGGCGTTGCGCGCGGCGGAGCGGCTGAGCGAAGCGGTGTTTTTCCCGGTTCTCGGAGTTCCGCGGGCAGGCCCGGGCGGTCCCGTCTCCCCGTCGGAACTTCTCCGGGCGCTTGCTGGAGACCCCTGGCTGCATCCGGCCCGCACCGTCGATGGAACGGCCGGCCGGCCGAAGACGCTTCGGCTCGTCGCGGACGCCGGCGGGTTCCGCGGTTTCGGCGGCCCGTTCCTGGCGCCGCCCCGCGCCTGCGTCGCCGACGGTGCTCTCGTTCTGTCCGATGGCGGCCGGGCCTGGCGGATGAACGCCGATGTTTTCGGCGTCGTGTTCTCACAAATATTTGATGATATATGCCGGGACGGAAGCCGTGGCGCAGCCTCGAAACAGGCTCTCCGGGACGACGCCCACGATGTCACGGTTTCCGGGGAGGGAACGATCGCGTGGAACGGTCTGAAAACACGGTGCGACCGGCTTGCGTATCCGACCGGCGTCGCCTGCGACGGCACGACGGCCGTCGTCACCCTCAGGCATTCGCATCGCGTGCTGGTCTTTGGCCGGACCGTCGATCTTCCGGACGGTACCGGGAGGGCGGGATGAACGGGAACGATGGCCGGATCGGGGCTTGGCGAGCCCACTGGCCAGCGGCGCTGGATGCCTGGAGCCGTCACACGAAACTTCGCGAACCCCGCTGGTGCGTGACCGCGGCCGAAGCGGCCGCCGAAGGCCTTCAAAACGACGATTCCGGGGCCATGATCCGCCTGAACGACCAGACGGTGGTCATCAGTTTTCCGAACCTGGTCCGGGCGGGCCTCGACCGGTTTCCGCTCCAGATTCTCGCGCACGAGATCGGCCACCACGTATACTGCCCGGGCGATCTCGCCGACCAGGCTCGCCTTCTCGCAAGGATCCGACGCGCCCTGCCGACGTTCGAGCGCCACGCGGGCCTCGTCGCGAACCTGTACGCGGACCTTCTCATCAACAACCGGCTCCATCGCTCCGGCGGCATGAATTTCGCCGGCCTGTTCCGGGCATTGCGGGCCGACGGAAAGACCGACGCCGTCTGGACATTGTATATGCATATATATGAAATGCTCTGGAGCCTCCCGGTCGGGACGCTTTCGACGGGGAAGGTGACCCCGAGACTGAGGGCCGACGCCGATCTCGGGGCGCGACTGGTGCGCGTTTACAGCCGTGACTGGCTCCAGGGTGCGGGGAGGTTCGCGTCCCTCCTGTATCCCCATATCGCCCAGGCGACCGAGCACGACGCCGGCGAATGGATACGGAATCTGCGTGATCTCGAGAAAACCTGCTCCGGCGCCGACGTCGTGCCGGACGGCCTCATCGAGGTCGATGCCGGAGAAGCCGAAGGGGCCATTCACCCCTCCCTCGATCCTGAACTGAATGGGCTCGAGGGAGCGGGCGACGACCAGGACGGACGGGAAGACGATGGAGACAACGACGGGGACAACGAAGGGAGAGCCAGGGAAGCTCAGGCGGGCGGCGCGGGCCAGTTCCGCGAGCCCTATCAGTATGGCGAACTCCTCCGGGAACTCGGCATCAACCTGTCGCCGGCCGACTTGGCGATCACCTACTACCGGGAACGCGCGAGGCCCTATCTGGCGCGGTTTCCCCGGCGCCGGGCGCCCGAAGCGACGGAGGAACAGATCGAAGGGCTGGATACATGGGATATCGGTTCGCCTGTCGATGAAATGGATCTGTTCGAGACGGCGGCCGTGTCGCCCGTGATCATCCCCGGCGTCACGACGGTCCGGCGACGGGTCGGCATCGTGGCGGGAAAGGAGCCCGAAACCCTGCCGGTCGACCTCGACCTGTACGTCGACTGTTCGGGCTCGATGCCGGATCCGAGATATACGACCTCCTATACGGCGCTGGCCGGCGCCATCATCATCCTCTCCGCCCTTCGGGCCGGATCACGGGTGAAGGCGACGCTCTGGAGCGGCAAGAACGAAGTGAAGACGACGGGCGAGTTCGTCCGCGACGAGCGGGCGCTCCTGGCCATCCTGACAGGCTATCTCGGCGGCGGCACCTGCTTCCCGATCCACCTGCTCCGTGAGACGTTCGACGGCAGAACCCCGAAGGACCGGCCGGTTCACGTGATGGTGATCTCGGACGACGGCATCGATACCATGTTCCAGGATGACGAAAAGGGCGTCAGCGGCTGGGAAACCGCCCGCATGGCTCTCGAACGCGGCCGGGCCGGCGGCACGCTCGCCCTCAACCTGTATGCAGACCTTGACGCGTATCATTGGACCGCCCGGGCCAAAAATATCGGTTGGGATATATCCGTGGTGAGGACGCTCGAGGATCTCGTCGGTTTCGCCCGTGAGTTCAGCCGCAAGCAGTATGAAAGGACGATTACATGACGACGCGCGAAGGACCTTCGCTGGAACTGCTTCTCCGCCGGTTGGCCGAGACGCCGTACTGGTTTCTCCGAACACCCGGGGCGGATGACGGGCCGGAAGGCGGCGTCGACCTGACGGCCGTCCTCCGCGATCTGCTCCTGGACCTCGGCTGCGAGTCACCCGATACACCGGCTCTCCAGGTGATGAAACGGGTCGGCGGTCAGACCGAGCGCGGCCGGATCGCCCTGGTGCTCGCCTGGCTCCTTCACGACGGGTATTTCCTGGAGCGACGGGGGGCGTTCGTCGACGGCGCCCTCGCCGTGCTTCGCGAGATTCCCGGCCGGTTCACCGGCGTGGTCAGGGCGGAACGCTTCGTCACCGAGCCGGATCGACGGGAAGAGCTGGCACGGCTTTCCCTGAAACTTCTCGGCCTTCGGCCGGCAGGGGAGACCGACGTGCAGGCCGCGGATCGGCTCGTTTCCCTCGACAGCGTCGAGCGGGCGAACATCGTCCGGGAAGCGCGGGCGGCGGAAAAACGGGCCCGGGAAATCCGCGAGGCGATGGCCCGAAAAGCCGCCGAAGAGGCTGCGGCCACATACGGACGCGAGTGAGAGACCGGGAGAAACGGTGCTTGACCTGAGAACCCCGGATCGATACACTCACGGATAGAACGAGAGGACGGAGACGATATGGCTGAAACGAGCGGCAAGCTTCCGATCGAAGTTGTGGGACTGTCGATTTCGCGCTGCATTCTGGTGCTGGCCGAAGGGCGTATTCCTGCCGGCGCGGTCCGGAAAATCATCGGAGGCACCCTGTTTGACAACCTCGACAGCATGTGGCAGGAATACAGCCAGAAATACTGGTCGAGCTGCACGCTTCGCGCCCGGACGATCTTCTATCAGTTCGTCGAGAAAAACGGCATTGACCAGCCCCGTCTCAGGGGCGAAGAACCCCCTGACTCTTCGGGCGGTATCTGGCAGGTCGGGGCCAGGCAATACGAAACGGCCGCGCTGAAAGAACTTTTCGACATCTCCGACACATTCCTGAGGATGCCCGCTGCCAGTCGCGACAGCTTGCTCGGCATGCTGCCGCCCGATGCGATCACGGCTCTCCATGACTCGATCGTCAAGGGCAGTCTGAAATCCCTGATGCCGGACTTCGAAGCCAGGGCCGCGGGCAAGTCCAAAGAGGAAACCACCGGACTGATCGTCGGGCGCATACGCGAGTTTCTCTCGGCGGCGCCGGATTTCCTGCCGGCCGGTCTCTACCCGGAACTCCTGCAGGCACTGCTTCCCTATATCCGGATGAGAACGACGGAAAAGTCGGTCGTTTCAACGAAGACGGAACGGCCGGTCCAGTTCTCCCAGGTTCGAAAGGCCGTCAGACTTCCCGACCCGGATAAATAAAGTAGCGATGTAAATAGAACATCGTGCCGGGCCCGGACCGCACAGAAGGACGGCTCGGAGAGGATGTGAGAGTATGCGTGAAGCGCATGAGGCGATGATGCGCGACCTGGTGGCCTATGGAATTCGCGACGAGCGCGTGCTCGGTGCGATGCGGCGCGTTCCGCGCCATGTGTATATTCCCGAGATCATGAGACGGGGCGGCGAATACGGCGATCACCCGGTACCCATCGGGTACGGACAGACGATTTCACAGCCGTATATCGTAGCGTATATGACGGAAATGCTCGACGTCCGAGAGGGAGAGAAGGTCCTCGAGATAGGCACCGGATCGGGGTATCAGGCGGCCGTTCTGGCGGAGCTCGGAGCGTGCGTGTTCAGCCTCGAGGTGGTTCCGGAACTCGCCGAACACGCGCGCACGGTGCTGGAGGCGAACGGATACGACGTGAAGATCAGGATCGGCGACGGGTATGAGGGCTGGCCCGAGGAGGCCCCCTTCGATGCGATCGTTGGCACGTGCGCCGCCGGGGAGATCCCCCTGAAACTGGTCGGGCAGCTGCGCGAAAACGGAAGACTGTTCATGCCGATCGGCGAGGCCGACTTCCAGAGGCTCGTCCTGGTTCGGCGCACGAAGGAAGGAATGATCCGGTCCGACGATCTGCCGGTTCGGTTCGTCCCCATGATACATCCGCGTCCGCGGCATTGACGGACCGAGATGGCACACAACGGGCTGCTTCGCCGCGACCTGGAAAGGAGTGACGTCGAATGGAAACGATGAGCGTGACCTGGGGGTATCTGTTTTTCATTCTTGCCCTTCAGACGCTTCGGCGGCGATCGGTTGCCGTGTTGCCCTATGCGGCCGTTTCGGCCCTGTTTCCCCTGGGATCGCTCCTCTACGACCTTGACGCCCTCTCCCTCGAGAGAAAGGGGGCTTTCATCGGCCTGTTTCTCGCGGGCATCATCGTCCAGTGCGTGCTGATCTATCGGGCGAACAGGTTCTGGGCGTGTGAGCACGCCTTGCGTCACGGAGCCCATATTCCGGCAGGCATCGGAGGCCGTGAACGGCTCAAGCTGCTGCTCGCCGGCATCGTGCTCTTCGTGGCGCACGACCGGTATTTCCCGCTGCAGGCGACGCTCTTCGAATTGCTCGACCGGGCCCTGTTCTGGGCATTGTCGGCTCTCATCGGCATATCGGCGCTGGTCGCCTTCGCAACCGCCAGGCACACGGCTCATGACGGAAACCCCTGAGATCGCAAAAAACTGAACAGGGACATCCGCCATGGGTTGTGTAGTATCATCACTCCGCTCATGACGACGATTCGACGACCGCTGCTGTCCGCCGCGCTCCTGGGAATCCTGCTCTTCGCGTTTGCAGAAACTCCCGTGGCGGCGGGGTCGCTGCGGAACGAGGACGCCGTCCGTCTCCGCGAGATCGAAACCTGGCGAAAACTCGCTGCTGCCGCACATGTGCGGTACACGCACTGGATTGCGTATTCCGAGACGATCGAGAACGAACGGTGCCCGGGCGTCGTCGGGGTGTTCAATGTCGCGGCCCGATCCGAGCGTGTGTTGCTGTATCACCTGAATCGACGGCTGGAAGTTCTCGGCGGAAGGCTGAGCCGGAAGGATCAGCCTGAGTATACTCCATGCTTTACCGTCGATGCCGCCATTGCTGAGTCGCTTCGCCTCTGTTCAAATCCAGGCGATCTCTCGCTTCCGGAAAAGGTTGCCGTCCCTGACACGGCAAGTGTCGAGGCGCGGCGTGCTGCTTCCGTCACGCCTGCCATGCTGGAATGGCTCGATGCACAACTGCGGGTGATGCGGAGCGGGCCGCCAGACCTATACTGGTGGACTCGGGAGTATTTCGTCTGCTCGCTGTGTGGTATGCCGATGGCCGACCTCCGACGGAGGAAATGTTCCGCGTGCGGAGCGGACGAGACGGAATTTTTGCGGATCAGGTAAGCCGGAACCGTCCGGGGCACCCTGTTTCAGCCGCTCGGGGCATGGCTTCCGGCGGGCGGGTGTGCTATACTCGCCCTCTCCGGAGGCGAAAGAGTTCATGGCGGTATCGGTTTCATTTCGGGACCTCTTCCTGGCCGCATGGCGGGAGACGAGGCGACGCCCCTGGCGGTTCGCGGCCTGCTCGGGCGGGTATGCCGTCGCGGTCGCCACGGCCGTGCTTCTGTTGAGCGTCCTCGTCTTTTCGCAGTATATCGAGAGCGGCATTCTCAGTTCGACCGGAACCCATTTCATCGTGTATGCCCCGGCCTGCATGGACATCTCGTCCCTGACGTCGGAGGAACTGGCCCTGCTCGCCTCGGGAACCCGCCCGGCCCGGTGCGCCGACAAATGCAAGGAGTGCACCGGGTGCAATAAAAAACCTGTCGATATTGTAAACGAGGCGTTCGTCGCCCGTCAGATCGAAACGAAACTCCTGCCGTTCAGCGTACTCGATGCGGCACGGAAAGAACCCGGACTGTACAAAGGCGTTTCGCCGTATCTGCTGTACAGGTTCAGAAACCCGGCCGACGGCCACCGATTCACCGTCGGGGGCTTCGATCCCGACGACAAAACGGCGGTGCCGCCAGCCGTCTGCAGCGCCGCCGACCTGGTCGAGGGCGCCTTCCTGCATGCGAATGACACCGGAGTCGCCGTGGTCGAGCAGGGATACGCCGTCTCTCACGGCCTCAGAGTCGGATCCAACGTCACGATCGCCGGATGGCCGTTCATCATTATCGGCATCGTGGCGCCCGGCGTCAGGCCGGCCAAGGCGGACGTCTATCTGACGTTCGCCGACGCCGAGAAGGTCATCAGCCGCAACCTCCGTTCGCCGCTGTTCCAGGAGATGAACGTCATGCTCGTCGAGGTCGCCCATGCGTCGAAGCAGGACGCCGCGATCGCGCGCATGCGCGAAATCGTCCAGAGCGGCATGATCTCCACGTTTGCCTGCGCGAAACCGGCGGCCGAAGTGCTTGGACTGGGGCGTGGCGTGATCGTTTCCGCCGCCCTTCTGCTGGGCTTCCTGGCCGCGGCGTTTGGCCTCAAATCGCAGCTCGCCTCCCTTCGCGAACGTCGTCGCGAACTTGGTATCCTGAGATCTATAGGATGGCCCTCGGCGGCGATCGTGCGTCAGCTCCTGCTTGAAGCTGCCTTCCCCGGAATCCTCGGCGGACTCGCCGGTGCCGTGGCGGCGGCGGCCGCGATTCCCTTCGTTTCCCTCGAATACTGGACGGGCGTGCCTGCCCGGGTCGATTTCGTCGTGATCCCGGGCGTTGCGGCCCTCAGTGTTTTCCTTGCCGTTGCGGGCGGACTGGCGGCGGGCCTGCCCGTCGGATGGCTCGCCGTCCGGACCCCGCCGGCCGAGCAGCTGCGTAGCATCTGAAAAAGGAACCACCCATGACGGAATCCGCACCCATGATCAACGTGACCGGACTGAAGAAGAGTTTTCGCCAGGGTGGCCGGGTGATACCCGTGCTGAAAGATGTGTCGCTGTCTCTCGGAGCCGGCGAGACGCTCGTGATCACCGGGCGGAGCGGCGTCGGCAAATCGACGCTTCTGACGCTTCTCGGTGGCCTGGATCTTCCGGACGCAGGCAGGATCAGCATCGCCGGCGTGGATATCGGGGCCCTGACGCAGGACAGCCTGGCCGGTCTTCGTCGCAAGACCGTCGGCATCATTTTTCAGAATTTCAACCTCCTGCCGTCGTGGAGCGCTGTCGAAAACGTCGAGGCGGTGCTCATGCACGGCGATCTCGACCTTTCGGAGCGCCGCATCCGCGCCGTGAAATGGCTCGAACGCCTGGGAATCGGCGACCGGCTCGACAATCTGCCCGCGGAACTCAGCGTGGGCCAGCAGCAGCGTGTCGCGGTCGCGCGCACTCTCGTCAACGAACCGATGCTGATTCTCGCCGACGAGCCCACGGGAGACGTTGACCCCGAGACAGGGGCCGAAATTCTCGGCCATCTCCGTGCGGCGGTTCGCGAACGCGGCGCCTCGCTTCTCGTCGTGACGCACGGCGCCTATCCGATCGAGGCCGGCGAGCGGGTCGTGAGGCTCCGTGACGGCGTTCTCGAGCCGGTTTCCTGACGGGATCCGGTCAACATGGCGCGACACGAAGCGATTTCGATTGCCTGGAGGGAACAGCGGCGGAGACCGGGCCGGTCGCTCGCCGTGATGTTCGGCTTTCTGCTGGCCGTATCGGCGTTTCTCGGCTTTTCCCTGCTGTTCCATGCGGATCGCCTTGCGGAAGACGAGATTCTGAGGCGAGTCGGCGGCTATTTCGCCGCCTTTGCGCCCCTGCCCTCGACCGGGGTCGCAACCCCTCCCGCAGAGCTGCCCCGGGTGAAGGATGCCTCGGAAGGCTTCATCGCGAACACGATCCTTACATGCCTGTTTCCTCGCTCGCTCGTGACGAAACTGCGTGCCGTCGACGGCGTCGCCGAGGTGGTTCCTGTTCTGCTGTTCCGCATGCGCAGCCGGCAGGATGCGCACATGTTCACGCTCGGCGGGATCGACATGAGCCGGCCGCTCGCCGTGGAACGGACCTGTTGCGCGCCTTCCGACGTGAAAAGCGGCGTTTTTCTCGGCCTCGCCACGGGGAGTGAAGGCCCCGGAGCGATGCTCGACGACGGGTATGCCGCGGTGCGCGGACTCGAGGTGGGAGAGACCATCGACATCGGCGGCGTCGGGTTCCGGGTGACGGGAATCATCGATACCGGCGTCAGGCCCGTTCACGCCGACGTCTATCTCGTCTGGGATGACGCGGCGAAGGTGCTGGCTCCGCTGATGGCCGAGCCTCTCGGAGACCGGGCGAACGTGTTCATCGTCGCGGTCACTTCCGTTCTCGAGCAGAATGCGGCGATCGCCGGGGTGAAAAACATCACCGGAGCCGTCATCACGAGTTACAACTGCTTCCGACCCGCTTCGAAGGTCGTCGGGCTCAACGAGAAGGCTGCCGGGATCCTCGGGATCGTGCTGTATGGCGTCGCGGTGCTGTTCAGCCTCAAGTCCCAGCTCGCCGCCCTCGTCGAGCGGCGCCGCGAGTTCGGCATCCTGCGCTCGATCGGCTGGTCGGACCGTGATATCGGCGCCCAGCTCGTTTGGGAGGCCTTCTTGCCGGCATCGATCGGGGCCATGGGCGGGGTGCTTGTCGGCTTTTCCGTCTTCGTCCTGTTCGGAATGCCGGTTTTGAAACAGGCCGGCCTTCCCTGGACGACGGCCATCGACGCATGCCTGATCGCCCGGGGGGTGGTTCTCGCCCTCGCGGGAAGCGCCCTCACCGGTTTCCTTGCCGCGCTGCTCGTCCGGCGCACAAGCCCCGCCGAGGCCCTGAGGACGATCTGACGATGACCCGCCCGAACGGGGACGGCCGGTTTGAAATGCGTGAGAAGACGCTTTTTCGCCGCCTCTCTATATCCGCTTCGCTCTATATCATCTTTTGTTGCGCCGGGTTGGCTTCAGCTTGCGACACGGGATGCACCGGAACCTGCAGCATTGTTCCGCAGGCGAGCGGAACGTACCTCGATCCGGCGTATATTGCCAGCTCGCCCGCGGTGACCACGCCCACACTCGTCTCGCTCCTGACGGCCGGGGCGCCGATCGCCCTCATCGACTGCCGTTCTGCGGATGCCTTGGCTGAACCGAGAATTCCGGGATCGCTGGTGTTCGTCGCCGGCTGGAATCATGAAAACATCGCCGGGCGTTTCCCGGGGAAGGACATCCTGGTGATTCTCTACGACGGGGGCGCGGTCAGCGTCCGCGGCGAAGCGCGCAGGCAGCTTGCCGAAGCGGGATTTTCGAATATCCTCCAGTATCCGGACGGCATCCGGGGCTGGATCGATGCCGGGCAGGCGACCATTCCGACGGCGAGCGACTGTCTCCTCGGGGTGCCGGATATCCGGGATATTTCGATGGCAAGCGATTCCTCCCAGCCTGTTTTGATACGATAGCGTGCTTTCTGAAGAGCCCCGCCGTCCTGCGCTTGTCGAAGCCTGTCCTGAGCCTGCCGAATTTCCGGTTTGAGGCGGGAAGGGAAAAGTGGTATACAGAAAGAAATACGAGCGTTCGAGAGGCAACTCTCCGCGTTGAAATTTTCCGGCCGCTGCGACCGTGACCGAGGCAAAGAACACCTTCGATGACACCACCTGAAGAAAAGCGTGTGCCGGCCTGTCCCGACCCGAAATGTCCCTACGCCAAGACATGTCGAATCCGGACGTTCAGCGGCGGGTCGTCTGAAATCGTCGGCATGATGCGATGCGACAAGATGCCTCCCCTGCATGAGCGGAGCGCAATGGATCGGGCCATCGACGGCCCCATGCCGGATCTCTCGAAACTCGACGAGAAAGATCAGTTCATCCAGTCATTCTCGCTGACGATGCTGATACACGACGCATTCGTCCAGCAGAAGGAGAACCTGCTCAATCTGCTGGGCCAGTGGCTGATGGCGGCCATCCCGGCGATCATCAACCTGCAGCGGTCCTGGCCGTTTCTGACGCGGACGTGGGCCGGCATCGACCTGTGCGAGAACGTCCTCGGCCGGTATGCCGATTTCGTGCTCGCGGTCCTGTTGGTCGGGTTCAGCTCGGCCCTCTACTCGATCCTGTTCATCCGCATTCTCGAGATGCGTGACATGAAGTATCTCATCCTGCTGTTCGTGCTTCTCGGCTTCTCGTTCCTGCTCCAGGAAACCCTGATGATCGGCTGGGACCACCTTCTCAGGATGTATGGTCTGGATTGAGCCCTGCCGAGACCCCGGCTGCCGTATTATATAAAGAAAAATATATCGCCAATGCCGGTCCTGGAACGGAAAACGGCGGGCCGATTATCGGAACCAGGCTGCCCGGCCGCGGAAAGGCTCTCGACACGCCGACGCGCGTCATCCGGGCGCACGGCGGGTGTTGGCACAGCCTGAACCGGCATGGTAAAGTTGAACCGTTGGATTCATGATTAT
>DAOSOK010000064.1 GCA_035373905.1 Candidatus Ozemobacteraceae bacterium
TCAGAGACGATGGATCGTTGATTCTACCCTACCCACGCCGAATAGCGAAGAGCCATCATGCGGAAGGCGGCTGGCAGCCGAGATTTTCCGAGCGGGAATGCGAAACCATCTTCGCAAACCTCGAAAAGATGGGCTGTCCTCTCGTCCGCATCTGGGCCTTCGAGCGTCAGGAAGGCCTGATGTTCACCAGGGACCTCTCAACGGACAGCCGTTATCCGTATCACGAAGTCACCGGCCTGGACCCTGTCTTTCTCGAGAACTGCCGGACCATCATGAAGAAGGCGAACGAGCACCACGTAAAGGTATACTGGTCTCTATTGAACCATCTCATTCGCGAGGAGCAGGGCGGACGGCACATGCGCATCATCACCGACGCGAAGGTGCGGGCTTCCTACATCAACAATGCCGCGGTTCCCTTCCTGAAGGAGTTTGGCAAAGACCCGGCTTTCTGGGCCGTCGATATCATCAATGAGGCGGAAGGCGCCATCACCGGCCTCGAAGCTCTTTCCGGATCTCTCCGTCTGAAGGGCGGCTGCTCCTGGAAGGAGATGCGCGCATTCATCAGGGCATGTGCTGATGCTTTCCACGCGGCCGTTCCCGGCATACAAGTGACAAGCACAAGCGGCTGGCATGAGGAGGCAAGCCTCAAGGCCGGAAGGTTTTCGGGGCTTGGTCTCGATTTTTACGACTGGCACTCCTACAAGGACAATCCGGTGCTTCCCGCCGCCTCCGACCTGGGGCTTGACAAGCCGGTCATTCTCGGAGAATGCGGTCCTCGCACCAACAAACCCGATGCCGATTACGCCTTCCAGGGAAAGAACTGGCGCGCGTATTTCGAGCAGGCACGTCGCGGATATGCCGGCATCCTCACCTGGTCCTACGGAAACCCGGGAAGCGAGGAAAACATGGTCATGGTCAACAAGGACCATTCCTGGCGTGCCGGTGCCAGAGCCATCTACGAGTACAGCCGCGGCAACCTTTTCCCCGACGCCGGCCCGATCCTTCTCACGGATGAAGAAAAGGCTGATCTTCCTGAAATCAATGAAGCCATCTCAATTCTCTTTTCCGCGGCAAATGACCGGCTTCTCGCAGATCCGGCGAGAGTGAACGGCAAGCTGTTCATCTCGTTGGTAAACCAGTGCAGATATTATTATCCATATCTGAACCCCAATTTTGCCAAGCTCCGGCTTCGGGCCGTCTGTAAAACGCTCGCCGATCTCGGGGATTTCGAAGTTCGACAAGCTTCTTCCGATCCCGACGCCTTGGGGCGCACCGACCGGCTGCGCGAAATTGGATCGGCCATCCTGGCAAAGATCACCTCGTCGCGATTGCGAACCCTTGCTCCGGTCGCGCGGCTGATCGCTTTCACGTCCTCTTCGGGAACCACCGCGAACTCCGCTGTCAAACGGTCTTCTCCCTTCGGGGAAAGTATCATCAATATCCGTTCAGACAACTGACCACACATCGACGCTCGTGTGATGGAACGTGTTCAGGAATCGGATGTTCATCCGAAGGATGGTATCATCATTGGTGCATCCCCCTTTCCAGAGGCATTGCGGAAAAAGACGCTGCCACATTCGGCGGGAATCTGATAGAGTGCTTTTATCCTGATCCGGGAGTGCAGCCATGATCGATTTGCTGAAAGTCTTCGCGGGAAGATCGAACCGGCAGTTCGCGGAGGAAGTGACCGAGCATCTCGGGCTTCGTCTGGGAAAACTCGATATTTCGACGTTTTCCAATGACAACATTTCCGTCCAGATCCAAGAGAACGTGCGGGAACGGGATATCTTCGTCATCCAGTCGTTCACCGAGCCGGTGAGCGACCATATCATGGAACTCTTCATCATTCTCGACGCCCTGCGCAGCGCGTCGGCCAAGCGCATCACGGCGGTCATCCCCTATTTTTCCTACGCGCGGTCCGACAAGAAGGATGCGCCCAGGATCTCGATCACCGCACGGCTCATCGCCGACCTTCTGCAGACCGCCGGCGCCGACCGGGTGCTGACCATGGACCTGCATTCCGACCAGGTGCACGGCTTCTTTTCGATTCCCGTCGATCATCTGAGCGCGATTCCCACGCTGGCAGACCATGCCCGCCAGACCATCGACCTGAGCAACGCCGTGGCGGTCGCGACCGACGCGGGCGGTGGCAAGCGCGCCGGGAAGTTCGCCGAACGCCTCGGCATTCCCATGGCCATCATCGACAAGCGCCGGATCAGCGACGAAAAGGTCAAACACGGCCTGGTGATCGGCGAGGTGAGCGGCAAGGACGCGATCATTTTCGACGACGAGATCGCCGCGGCCAGCACGATCGTTTCCACCGTCGACACCCTGCGAAAAGCAGGAGCCAGGAAACTCTACGCCGGCGCCACCCACCCCGTGCTGTGCGGCCCCGCCATGGAGCGGCTGAAGGCGCTTGACCTCACCGCCATCATGGTGGCCAACACCGTGGAAGTTCCAGAATCCAAGCGGATCGGGAATCTTCAAGTGCTTTCGGTTGCAAAGCTGTTCGCCAAGGCCATCGACCGCATCCACACCGGCGAAAGCATCGGCGCCCTGTTCTCGTGACACCGTCGCTTGGCACTGTTCATGCAGCCGGAATCACCTATGATATATTGGCGAATATCGAAACAATCCAGCCGCTGACTGGCGCCATTGATGAAAAAAGACTAGTCTCGGCGCAACCCAGCCAGGCAGGCAAGCTCGCGAACGGCTTTGAGACACCGGATCTCGTCTTCAGCCAGGAGAACACCATGTTTCCCTTTTTCACTCGACGTCTTACGTTTGTCCTGATCGGCCTGGTCATGCTTTCCAGCAACGCCGTTTCGGCGTTGCCGACTCTCCTGAATTCCATTCCCAGCACGGACCTGATCCCTGCAGACAACCTGATGCTGCAGGCGAGTTATTACGAATACTATTTCACCGAAGATGCCAGCCGCGATTCCGTCCACACGCCGGGATCGATGATCTATTCGCTCGGGTATGGCCTGAAGAAAATGGAATTCGGGGTCGATGTGGTCGGACGCACATCGTTCTCAGGCACAGAATCCGGACTTTATGCGGGGCCAACGTCATTCAATCTCAAATACCAGATCTGCACCCAGGGAACCGGCAATGACAAGGTGTCATTCGCCGTCGGGGCGTTCAATATCGGCGCGCATGATTACGGAGACGATTTCGGGTTTTACCGCACCTCGCCGTATCTCGTGCTCTCGCATGCGTTCAAGGACTTCCGCCTTCACCTCGGGTATCAGTGGAACCTGTTCGGTTATTCCTGGGCCGACACCGACAGGAAGTCGAATGACGACGTGCTCGCCGGCTTCGATGCCGTCATCATCAAGCACAGAAAACGGCCGGTCTGGCTGCTGATCGATTATGCCGGCGGCCCATCGAAAATGGTCGCCTACGGGATTTCCCAGACCCTCACCCCGGAATGGAACTGGGGTGCTTCCTACTACGTGCCGGTCAACGACCATCTGCCCGTCTCGGGCGCGGAACTGCCGAGACAGTTCTGGGTTGGCGTCACGCGGTATTTCCCGTTGTAAGCCGTCTTGAATCACATGAAAACCATCCGCAGACTTTCGCAGCTGGTGGCACTTCTGGGATTCATCGCCCTTTTTCTGGCGGCGCGGTTTCCGTTCAGGCCGTGGGCGCCGGTCGATCTGGGGCTCAGGTTCAGCCCGTTCGGGGCCGTTCTCGATTCGCTTGCAAGCCTGAAACCGGCACTGCATTACGGACCTGGGATCGTCATTCTGCTGCTGACGCCGCTTTTCGGACGTTTCTTCTGCGGCTGGCTGTGCCCGCTGGGCGCGACGCTCGACGGATGGCGCCGGCTGTTCGGACCCAAAGCCGGAGAATCGGCTTCTTCGATCCTTGGCTTTTTGCGCTGGCCCAAATACGCGTTGCTGGTCATTCTCTCCGTTGCAGCCCTCGCGGGAGGCCCCTTCTGGGGCTGGTTCGATCCCCTCGCCCTGTTCAACCGCCTCGTGACCGGGGTCGCGTATCCGCTCACAACATATATATTCAGCAGTATTGCGTCCAACCTCAACTGGATTCCCGGCTTCATCGGGTTCAAGCGCTCGGTCGCAAAGTGGATGATGCCCGAAGCCCAGTTCGTTCCGTGGCAGTTCTGGCCTCTGTTCGCTCTCGGAGCGGCGATCCTCGTTCTGGAATTCTGGCGGCCACGGTTCTGGTGTCGCTCTGTCTGCCCCGCCGGGGCGCTGCTCGGCTTCTGCGCTTCCCACCGGCTCCACTCGCGACGCATCGATGAAAGCTGCGTCAACTGCGGAAGATGCAGCCGGGAGTGTCCGATGGCTGCGATCGAGGAGAATCCACGGCAGGTGAATCCCGCCGAGTGCATCGAGTGCCGCCTCTGCGACAACGTCTGCCCGCCGGGAACGTCGGCCATCGTCAGGAAATTCCACGCCGGCTCGCCCGTTCCCGCCCCGGTCGATCTGACGCGGCGACAGTTGATCGGTTCCGCCGCCTGCGGCCTCGCCATGGCGGCCGGGGAACGCATCCTACCCCAGAAACCGCTGGTCACCACCGGCCTGCTCCGGCCGCCGGGCGCCATCGACGAGGAAGCGTTCCGGCGCCACTGCATCCGGTGCCTCCAGTGCGTGCGCGTCTGCGCCTCGAACGGCGCCTGTCTTCAGCCCGACGGTCTCGAGAACGGTCTTTCGGGCCTCTGGGCGCCGGTCGCGAAGATGCGCACCGGATACTGCGAGGCGAACTGCAACCTCTGCGGCCAGGTCTGCCCGACCGGCGTCATCAGAAACCTGTCGCTCGACGAGAAATACAGGCACCCGATCGGAAGAGCGGTGTTCGACAAGAATTTCTGCATCCCGTATCGCCGGAACGAGGACTGCCTGGTCTGCGAGGAGCACTGCCCCGTTCCCGACAAGGCGATCAGGTTCGAACTGCGCGAGGCAACCGCTCCCGACGGGACAAAACGCATGATAAAATACCCCTACGTCGTCGCCGACACATGCATCGGCTGCGGCATCTGCGAACACAAATGCCCCCTCCCGGGCCGCGCCGGCATCTTCGTCTCGAACGAACGGTCGCGATAGCGTCGCCGCCGGCGCGGCATGGGCCGTTTTCACGCCAGATATATTCATTTTATTATATATTATTACGGAGGAATGCCATGTCAGGCAACTGCAAGAGGAAAAACATCCCCGGGTGCACATGCACCTACGAACCCTGCCCCCGCAAGGGCGTCTGCTGCGAATGCATCGCCTACCACCGCACTCACGGCGAGGTTCCCGGCTGCCTCTTCACGAAAGAAGGTGAAGCCACCTACGACCGCAGCATCAAAAACTTCATCGCCGACCGTTCCCGCTGCTGAGCGAGCCGTTCCCCGAACGATTCCGGGTGTACCGTTCGTTTTGCGCAGACAGCGGTTTTCGTCTCAGCTCTCGCCGGTGTCGGGCCGTTGGAGAAGCCAGAAGAGCGCGATCGACAGGTAGCAGGCGGCGGCGAGGAAGGCGAGCCCGCTGAAGCCGATACGCATCGCGAGGAGGGGGGCGCCCAGGGTCGCCAGAACCGACGCGAAACCGTTGGCGCCCCATGCCCAGGGAGCCAGGTCTTCGTCGGTTTTCATGATGTGCCGGAACCCGAGGGGAAAGAAGATGCCCATGGGAAACGCAAGCGGGGCGATGAACAGCATTCCCAGAGGAAACTTCTGCCAGTCGGGAAGGTGCATGGCGATCCGTATCGCCCCATCGAGCAGCCACGGGCTGGAAGCGGCGAGCAGGGCGACGACAGCGGCGCCCGTTATGCCGGCCTTTCCGGGGCGTTTCGCGACAATGTCGCTTGCCATGCTTCCGAGGCCGCTGAAGACGAGGAAGCCGGCGATGACCGTGGCCGCGGAATACACGGGGTGGCCGAGGAAAAGGACGAGCTTCTGCATGCACCCCATTTCGAGAAGCATGTATCCGGCGCCGATGGCGCAGAAATAGCCGAGCGACGCCATATTTTTCCGCGACACCCCTCGCCATCCGCGGACGACCACGATCGGAAACAGCAGGAGAAGGACGGTCAGGAAACCCGCCTGGATCATGGCCAGAACCATCAACAACGAGCCGAGTTCGACGAACGGGCGGGCCCTGTTGCCGAACTGCGCGAACAGGTCGGAAAGGCTGCTCCATTTCAGAAAATGGTAGAAATATGGTCGATCGTCCGTTGCCGCGGAAATCCGGAAAGGATATGCATTGATATATTCGTTGCGCCCGTCCCCGAGCAGGGCTTCGGAGCCTTCCTCATACCAGGGTCTGTCGAGTCGGTGATGAAGGCTCGTCCCGGAAGCCGTCGAGTCGGGCATGCGACAGACATCGAACGACCGCTCCGCGCAAAAGCGTCGGATTGCGCTCAACGCCGTCGGAGCGGGCGGATTTCGGAAACACAGGATGGTCACGGTCGCCCAGTTGCGGATCATGACGATGTTCGCGGCGGGATCGGCGCCGGCCCTTTCGAGCGCCTGGGCCATGGCGTCGACGATCTTGAGGGCGTCTCTCGGCGGCACCTCTGCCCATCGCGTCACCGAGATGACCCCGCCCGGCTTCAAACGCCGCACCATCTCCTCGAACGCTTCAACCGTGAACAGATACGACTCCTGGCCTGCCCGCAGACCGGCGCCGGCGAAACCGAACGCATCGACCAGAGACATCTGGATCAGGTCGTAGGTTCTCACGGTCGTCGCAAGGTAGTTTCGCGCTTCCCTGTTCAGGATGACCACGCCCAACACCGAAGCGATAGTTCCGCTGCGCTCGCGCAGAGGCCCCCGTAACGCACCGATCACCGCGTCGTTCATCTCGAGAGCGGTCACCGAACCGGCCTTTTTCAATATTGCCTGATGTATATCAGCCCCCCCGCCGACGCCGACGACCAGAACTTCGGGCCGGTCGAGAAACGAGTATGCGACGGCCGAGGTCATGCGGTCGAGGAAGCCGCGCTCCCGATCGTCCCGACAGCGATACACCGGCGCAGGCTGATCCCCGTCGAGAAGAAGAACCGAGTGGGAAGGCACGGTTCCGCGATATCCCAGTTCGAGACCGGGAGCGAGATGGATATTCGGCCCTTCCAGGACGTCGAGTCTCCCGAGCGGACTTCTGGCGGTGTGTACAGAAACGGTTTCCGGCATGCATCCAAAGACGGGAAGGGCCTTGTATTCCGACATCGCGGGCTCGGCGGGCACCACGACATGCATTCCCGCGAGAACGATTCCCGCGGCGGAGACGATCGCGGTGTGGCGGCTGTCTCCCTTCTCACCCAGCATCCACGCTGCGGCAACCCCCAACCAAGCGGCGATCCAGAGTAATCCGACGGGCGTGAACCGGAAGAGCAGCAACATCCCAAAAACGGCTCCCGCCGCCGAGCCGAAGAAACCTGCGGCATAAGCCGCGCCCACGCACTCGCCCGCCTCCAACAAGCAGGCGGCGATCCCCAGATTGCCGGCGATGAACGGCAGAAGGGCGACGAACTCGAGCGACAGGAGATGGACGCTTTGATATACGTCCCATGTTATATATAATGGATTCAATTTCACCCAGCCGCTTCCCGCAAGCGCAACGGGCACCAGCAGAGCAAACGCCACCATGGCGGAACGACTTGTCAGGACGCGGCCGAAGACGGAACACGTCCGGAGGACGGCGAGAAGCGCGCCGCTGATGCCGCAACCGAGCATGGCGACGCCGATGATCATGCCGGCAAAATGGCTCCAGAACCTCTCCGCAAGCAGTCTCATCAGTCCGAATTCCAGCAGCATCAGCGCGAACGAGGTAAAAAACAACGCGGCATGGAGCCGCCGCCCCGAACGGCGGCCGGATATGAGAGAATTTTCCCTATTTGCGGACTTCATCTTTCCTGACGAGGGGAACGAAGCGCACCCCCATGACAGCTTCGCTGGTGACTGAGCCGTCATCGCCCTTGAAGACGACCAGGAGCCATTGGGGCGAGAACGGAGCTCCGACAGGGATCACCATGCGACCGCCCGTCGCGAGCTGGTCTATCAGCGGCGGCGGAACCTCGCCGGCGGCGCATGTGACGATGATGCCGTCGAAGGGAGCTTCGGACGGCCATCCGTGATAGCCGTCCGCGTGACGCACGCGCACCTCGCCGTATCCAAGACGGCCGAGCCGTTCCGCCGCCGATTCGGCGAGTTCCCGGATGATCTCGACCGTCCAGACACGGTGTCCCAGTTCGGCCAGGACGGCGGCCTGGTATCCCGAGCCCGTGCCGATTTCGAGCACCTTCGCCCCCGAAGCCAGCCGCAGCAGCCGGGTCATCTCTGCGACGATATACGGCTGCGAGATTGTCTGACCGTACCCGATCGGCAGAGGGGAATCGTCGTATGCCGCCGTTCCGTACGGGAACGGGACGAACTCGTGACGCGGCACGGCCGCCATGACGCACAGTATCGTCTCATCCGTCATGCCGTATCCCCGAATCGTCTCGACCATCGCGACGCGCTCGCCGCTCCGCGATGGCGCACCATCGGCCCGGAGTGAAACGTCGACGGTCTTCGAGACGCCGAGAACGGCTGGACCGACCGGCACCCCGGATCCACCAGCGGGCAGTGTGCCTCGCCGAAGGAATGGAGCGTATTTCACCATGAACGCGCAAACCACGAGCATCAGAACGAGCGCGACGAACCGGATGTGGCCGCCGGTTTTTGCCGGCATCATTCCATCACCTCCGCTGCCGGGCCGGCCGGCAGGATATCGGGGACGGCGTTCAGGAGGCTTGTTTCAGGGTTTCCGAGATGCGCAGCAGGATCGTCCGGCGTTTGTCTTCATCGCTCTGAGAGCGCATGAAATCGGCCAACTGAAGCATGAGACCGGCGTAGAGGTTGTAGGAATCGACCTTCGGAAGTTCCGGAACGGCGGCGGGCGCCGGTTTCGGAGTGGCGGCGGGAGTCGCGGGAAGCGCGATGAGATCGACCGTCTGGCCAAGCGCCGGCACATCGACGGCGAACCCTTTCATCTCGCGAATTTTGGCGGCAAGCTCGTTCCGCGCATCGTCTTCCCCGTGAACGATGAACACCCTGTCGCGCACGGCCGGAATCTTCGACACCCATTCCAACAGGCCGTTCTGGTCGGCATGGCCGGAATAGCCTGACATGTCGGCAATCCTGGCCTTGACGGCGACTTCGGTGCCATGGATGCGGACCGTCTTTTCGCCGTCGAGAAGAAGCCTTCCGAGCGTGCCTTCGGCCTGGTAGCCGACGAACAGAACCGTGTTCTGCGGTTTCCAGAGTTGGTGGCGCAGATGGTGCTTGATGCGGCCTGCGTCGCACATGCCGCTCGACGACATGATGATCGAGCCGCGAGCGTTGTTGAGTTCCTTCGACTCCTCGACCGAGCGCGTGAAGCGGAAATGGCTCGCGTCGAACAGTTTTCCGCGCTTCTTCAGCAGGTTCGTCGCATCCTCGTCATACAGCTCGGGATACTTCGCGAACACCTTGGTCGAGTCGCTGGCCAGCGGCGAATCGACGGTCACCTGCACCTCGGGAATCTCGCGCCGCTCCATCAGGATGGTCAGATCGTGCATCAGGTCCTGGGTCCGCTCGACCGCGAACGCCGGGATGATGAGGTTTCCGCCGCGCTTGATCGTGTCGTTGACGACCTTCGAAAGCTGCTTCAGGCGAGCTTCCTTGTCGTCGGGCGGCCGCACGCGGTTCCCGTAGGTGGATTCGACGAGAAGGATGTCGGTGTCGCTCGCGTATTCCGGGTCCTTGATGATCGGATGGTCTTTCGAGCCGAGGTCTCCCGAGAAAATGATGCGTTTGTCGACGCCTTCGCGCCTGATCCGGATGTCGAGAAACGCGGAGCCGAGGAGGTGGCCGGCGTTCCTGAACGTCACGGAAATGCCCTGCGCGGGTTCGATCGCCTCACCTTCTCTCGCAGACTTCATGAGCGTGAGGGTCTTGTTTGCATCTTCTTCAGTATATATCGGCTGAAGTTCTTCAAGCCCCTTCCGTTCGTTGCGGCGGTTCTTCATCTCAACTTCGGACTCCTGGATGCGCGCCGAGTCAGGAAGCATGTATCCCATCAGGTCGACGGTGGGGCCGGTTCCCCAGATGGCGCCCGAAAAGCCGTGTTTCACGAGCTTCGGCAGCAGTCCCGTGTGATCGATATGCGCGTGGGTCACCAGCACGAAATCGATCTCGCCGGGTGCGAAGGGAAACGCGCCGTAGTTTCGTTCGCGCAGGGTCTTGCTGCCCTGGAACATGCCGCAGTCGACGAGGAACCTGATGTCACCCGTCTCGACCTCGTAACAGGATCCGGTCACGCAGCCGGCGGCACCATGGAATGTGATCTTCATACATCCTCTCCTTGCCATCACGGGATCATGTCACACGACCAGCGACGCCCATTATACATGAAGGCAGAGAAAAAAAGCCTGTTCCGGGCGCAGGTTTTCGGCAGGTTACGATCTGATGACCGTCTTGACGGGAATCTTCTTCTTTTTCGCGTATTCGAGGAGCTTGTCGCGACGCATCGTGTGATACACGCGGAACGGGTGCTGATGCCCCTCGAGCATGTAGGACATCTCGACGATCGTGTGATACAGGTTGTAGACGACCGTCACGCCCGTAATCTCGCCTTCCTCGGCGGCGTCGAAACTCTTGGGAACATGCCCGACGAGGCCGTAGCGGCCTTTCCCGATCACGTACACGTAGCTCTGGAGAGCCGGCCCGAGCACCTTGAACTCTTCCGGGCTCAGCGGGATATACGTGAATACCGTGCCGAGATCGCCGTCATCGAGCTGAACGGCCCAGGGCCGCGCGAACTCTTTCAAGGAAAGCGCCTCGCGGATCTGATCGAACACTTCGTTTGTGAGGGGTTTTGCTCCCATGGCGTGCATTGTAGGGCAACGCCGGGGAGCATGCAAGAAAAAAGTATGCTGAACGAGAAGCGGAGTTCTGGTAAATTGGTAACACCCGTTTCGGCGGGCCCATTCCCCATCCGGAGAAACATCGTGAACCAGCCGTCAGCCGCCATCGATCCGAATGTCCAACATCCCGAGGTGATTGATTACGACACTTCGTTCAGGCTTACGCCGCGCGCCGTCATCACCGGCATGATTCTCGGCGGTATCATGAGCCTGTCGAACCTGTATGTCGCGCTCAAGACCGGCTGGAGCATCGGCGTCTCGATCACCGCGGGCATTCTCGGTTTCGCGATTTTCGCTTTCATGCACCGGGCCGGCATCATCAAGACCGGCCTCGACCTGCAGGAAAACAACTACCTGAAATCCGTCGCCAGCGCCGCCGGATACATGACCGGCGGCGGGACGGTCGCCGCGATTCCGGCGCTGATGATGCTCACCGGCGAACCCATGCCCGCCTGGACGATGTTCTTCTGGATCTCCTCGATCGCGATGATGGGCGTCATCATGGCCATCCCGATGAAGCAACAGATGATCAACGTCGAGAAGCTCCGGTTCCCGACGGGCATCGCGGCCGCTGAGACGCTGCAGGCGTTGCACAGCAAGGGCGGCGAAGGTTCAGACAAGGCCCGTCTGCTGGGCATCGGCGGTATCGCAGGCGCCATCGTCGCGTTCCTGCGCGACTTCAAGACCTCGTTCATGCCCTGGAACCTGCCCGAAAAAATCAAGATTCCGTATATCACCATCGCCGGCCAGCCACTCGAGAAGTTCACGCTTTCCTTCGAAGGCAGCCTGATCATGATCGGCGCGGGCGCGATCATGGGCTTCCGGGCCGCCTGGAGCATGCTGCTGGGCGCATTGATCAATTTCGCCATCCTGGCCCCGCTCCTGTATTCGAACGGCATCATCGACGCGAAGCTCGGATACAAGAACATCGTCGCCTGGAGCGTCTGGTTCGGCTCGGCGATGATTCTCACGAGCGGGCTGCTGGCGTTCGCGTTCCAGTGGAAATCCGTTCTTCGCGCCATCAAGAGCGTCGGCTCAGCTTTCACGGGAAAGAAGGTCGACGCGGCCTTCGAGAAGGAAGTCCCGATGCTCTGGTTCTTCATCGGGATGCTCATCTTCACCCCGATCATCGTCTATCTCGAACACCTCTTCTTCGGCATCAAATACTGGATGGGTCTGCTTTCCGTCATCCTCGGCTTTTTCATCGCCATCGTCGCCTGCCGCGCCACCGGCGAGACCGACACGACCCCGACCGGCGCGCTCGGCAAGATCACGCAGATCACGTTCGGCATCCTCGACCCGGGCAACGTCACGACAAACCTGATGACGGCGAACGTCACGGGCGGCGTCGGCCTCCACTCGGCCGATCTGCTCACCGATCTCAAGACCGGCTACATCCTCAAGGCCGACCCGAAACAGCAGTTTTGGGCGCAGTTTTTCGGCGTCATCGCCGGCTCGCTGTTCGTCGTGCCGGCCTACAACCTGCTGATCCCGACCCCCGACGTTCTCGGCTCCGACCAATGGCCCGCCCCGGGCGCGCAGACCTGGAAAGGCGTCGCGGCCATGCTCGCGCAGGGCTTCTCGACCCTGCACTGGTCGGCCCAGCTTTCGCTGGTCATCGGCGGCATCCTCGGCATTCTGATCGTGCTCGCCGAGCGCAGGTGGCCCGAATACCGCAAGTATATCCCCTCTGCGACCGGCCTCGGCCTCGCATTCACCACCCCGGCCTTCAACACGATCTCGATGTTCATCGGCGCCTGCATCACCCTGGTCCTCGAGAAGAAAGACAAGGATATCGCGGAACGAACCGTCGTGCCCGTCAGCTCGGGCTTCATCGCAGGCGAAAGTCTGATCGGTGTCGTCATAGCTGCGCTCGCCGTCATCGGCATAGTAAAATAGCATACTTTATTATAAACCCCCGAACGATTCGTTCGGGGGTTTTGTTTCGTTTATGGAATCGGATGCGACAGGCCCGTCATTCGAATGGGTCAAACACTCTCTCCACGCGTGAGTCGATGCGGCAGGTGACCTCGTAGGTGATCGTTCCGAGCTTGTCCGCCCATTCCTGCGCGGTGATCTCCTCGCCGCCCTGGGAGCCGATCAGGACGACGTCGTCGCCAACCTGGACGTGCGTGCGAGGGCCGAGGTTCGCCATCGACTGGTCCATGCAGACCCTGCCGACGATCGGACAGGACTTTCCGCCGATCAGCACCCGGCCCTGGTTGGACCAGAGACGGTTCACGCCATCCGCGTATCCGGCCGGGAATGTCGCGATCCAGGTGTCTTCGGGAGCAATCCAGGTTCGACCATACCCGATCGACGTGCCCTTCGTGACTTTTTTGAGAAACGAGACGCGCGTCAGGAGCGACATGCCGGGACGCAACGGAATCGTCTGGGGAGTCTCCTTCGAGGGATAAAATCCATAGATCATGATCCCCGGTCTGACCAAGTTGAACCACCCGTCCTGGTGGCCGAGCACCGCTCCCGAATTGGCACAATGCACGAGCGGAATTCTTCCGTGAATCCTCTTCTCGACTGAATCGACGGCCTTTTTGAAACCGGCAATCTGACGTTCGGTAAAAGTCGGCGTCGCGTCATCGCTCACCGGCAGATGCGTGAAGACCCCTTCCAGGACGAGGTTCGTCAGGTCGCCGGCGATGAATCCGGCGAGATCGGGCGCCTCTTCCGGCTGGCAGCCAATGCGTCCCATGCCCGTGTCGATCTTCAGATGCACGTTCGCCCGTTTGCGAAGCCGGCCGGCGGCTTCGTTCAAGGCTTTGAGGTTCGTCTTTTCGCAAACCGTGATCGTGAGACCGCTCTCGATCGCTGCGTCCATCTCCTCGGGGAAGCAGGGGCTCAGCTTGAGAATCGGCAATCTGATCCCCGCCCGCCTGAGTTGGATGCCCTCTGGAACCGTCGCGACGCCCAGCCAGTCGATGCCGATCTTCTGGGCCATCTTCGACACTTCGATCGCCCCATGGCCGTAGGCGTTCGCCTTGACGGCGATCATGATCTTGCGGTCCGGGCCCACGGCACGCCTGATGCCGTCCAGATTATAGCGGATGTTGTCGAGATGAACGCGCGCGTGCGTCTGATACAACATTTCAGGCTCCTTTGATGACCACCTTGTGGACGTATGAGGATGTGCTGAGCGCAAGAAGCGCTCCATACCCGGGATAGAAGGAAACCGTGCCGCCGACCTCGACGGCCTGCGCGGCCTCTTCGACATCGAGAAGAAGGTGATCGCTCGAACCGCCCAGGACGATGATCTTCGGATCGATCGGCGTGATGCCGTCCACAACGACGTCCTGTCGCCCCATGTTCAGGATCGCCCTGCGCCGGAGTCCGCGGTCAACGAACTCCTGTGAGCCGCCGAACGCGTCCTGCCCCCGGTCCCCGATCGGCACCGACGGTTTGCGCTCGACCTCGATCACCTCGCCGACGGCGATCATCGTATCCTGCCGCGTTCCTGGCCAAGGGGAACGGTCGATCACGTTCCTCCCGAGCACGATCGCCTCCCCGACGCGGAAATGGTTGACTCCATGCGGCATGCGGCCCGACGCCAGCAGCGGGAGACCGGAACTGTTGCCGCCGGAGAGAACCGGCAGTTCGAGGCCGGAAGCGCGACGACATTCTTCCCGGGTCTTGAGGAGGAGGTTCATATTCTGTTCCGAAGGGATAACCCCGCCGTAACAGGCGAGATTACAACCAAGCCCGATGACGTCGATGCCTTTGAGGTCTTTCGCCTTCGCGACGAACTCCGGAGCACGGTCGGGCCAAATACCCTCGCGCAGGTCTCCCACATCGATCATGACGATGACCTTGTG